>JAYTAC010000146.1:0-4828 GCA_043737755.1 Spirosoma sp. | reverse complement strand
TTGATGAGCCGGAAACGCATCTGCATTTGCAATTGCAGGAACAGGTTTTGCCGCTCCTGACGAGTTTGTTTCCAAATGTTCAGTTCATTGCTGCGACGCACTCACCGGCGGTTATAGCCAGCATTAAACAGGCAACGATTTTCGACCTAACCACGAAAGAGTCGCGTGACAGCGAAGAGACGGCCGGGCGTAGTTATTCAGACCTGATGATGTCGCACTTTGGATTGGAGAACGAGTATTCCGGCCTGGCTGACGAAATTATTGAGAAGGTTGACCGGGCAGTTGCTGAGTTTGGCGATGATCCGGCCCGGTTACGGGCGGTTCTACAGCCTATTTATGACGAAAATAGTGCTTACCTGTCCCCAACGCTTAAAGTGAAGTTCGAACTATTACTGGCCGAGCGAGAGGCTAAATTCGTAGCCCATTCATGATTAATGTGACCCGCGACGCGGCTTCGCCCGAATCGCTCAACACGCCTGCCATTCAGGCCTACCTCGAAGCCTGTCAACAATACGAAGTCGATCAGCAACGCCCGCTCGAAGGGCGAAGCATTGTCAAACCGGAGTGTGGCAGTGCCTATCGGACCGATGCAGTTTTAGAAGCTCTTCACCGCGTATTTCTGGGTAAGTGTTACCTGACGGAAAAAGTGTTTGGAAGTGTCAACGAAATAGAGATTGACCATTTTCTGCCGCGTGTCGAGCGGCCTGATCTGAAGTATACCTGGGCTAATTTATATGCTTCGGATCACAAGGCCAATATCAGTAAATTGAAGACTACGCCACCCGGCGGTTACCTCGACCCGTGTGATCCTGACGATGACGTAGAGACACAGATTTTATACGTGCTCTCAATGGACGATACGCCTAACTTTCAGGCGAGAAACATCGGTAATCAGAAGGCAGTAAATACAGCCACCCTCTTGAATCGACTACATAAAGACTTGAAGAAGGCGATTCAGGACAAGCACAATGCTGTCTTGCGAATGATGGCTGAATGGGGAACGGCGCAGAAACATAATAATCGTCAGCGAGTATATGAATTAGAAATAGAGTTGAAGCAAGTGCTTTCTCGGACCAGTAATTTTACTATGCTGATACGTTCAAGCTACTTCGTGCGACGTTTACCCGCCGATTTCTTCGACTGAGCCGTTTGTTAAACCCAATTCTGTCGGGCGGTTTTAAGAAAGAATTAGCCGAGATGCGCGACTGGGCAGCCGAGCAGAAGCTCAACGGTCGAAAGGGTAATTCAGCCTGGGGCAAGACTGGGTTTTGACCTTATATTTGCAGGAAACGAACATCGCTATGATTGATGTAAAGTGGCAGGACTATATTACGGCTGATCCGGCTATTATGGTCGGAAAACCAACTATCAAAGGAACCCGCATCACCGTTGAGCTGATCGTTGAAAAATTAGGTTACGGTGAAACCGTCGATGAGATACTGCTCGATTACCCACATCTGACCCGCGAGCAGATTTATGCCTGTCTGCGCTTTGCAGCCCATACCGTACAAAGTAGGCGTAGCCGCAAGTTAGCGGCATGATTCGGATACTCGCCGATGAAAACGTGGAAGGCAGAGTGATTCGTCTGTTGCGTTCTGAGGGGTATGATGTAACGTCCATTCAGGAAGAACAGGGCGGAGTGGCTGACGAAACGGTACTGGAAGCGTCCGTTGCGTCAGCCACCGTTTTGTTAACCGGCGACAGTGATTTTGGAAGACTGCACTTTCAGAAAGGCCAAATTCACAGTGGTATTCTGTTTTATCGGTTGCCACGAACGACCACCGAGCAGAAAAGCCAGATTATTTTGAAGACGGTACGGGAGTACGGTGACAAACTGATCGACTCATTCACCGTAGTCACCGCCAAAAAAGTGCGTACCCGTAAGTTATAGCCGTGCGTCAACCCCTCCCCGTCGGCGTACTCCCCGGCCTTCTTTTTGCCGCGCTCTGGGCGTCGGCGTCCGTCGCCACCAAGTTTGGGGTGCAGTCGGTGCATCCCCTGATTCTGGCGACCGTCCGGTTTTTTATCGCCGGAACGGGTATGCTGTTGTTCGCCTACGGTGTGCAGCGTAACAAAAACGCCCGGCCAACACGCACTGAATTTGGTCAACTAACCATTTTTGCTTTGCTCAATACAACCGTTTATCTGGGGGCGTTTGTGCTGGCACTCAAGCAGGTATCGGCGGGAATCGGCAGCTTATCCGTGGCCACCAACCCGCTGTTTATTACTTTGTTGTCAGCGGTGTGGCTGCGCCGGATGCCGCGCCGAAGCGAGTTGGGCGGACTGCTGCTGGGCATCGTTGGCGTGAGCGTGGCGACGTATCCACTGCTGCAAACCAGTTACGCGACCATCGGCGGATTGCTGATTTTGCTGGCCGGGATGGTGTCGGTGTCGGCGGCCACGGTTTACTATTCCAGCATCGAGTGGCGGCTGCCGACGCTCGTTATCAACGGCTGGCAGGTGCTGATCGGTGGTGTCCTTCTGTTGCCGTTTACGCTGTTGTTCGCCGACTTCAGCACGTCGGATTACGACGGGCGGTTTTGGGCGTCGCTGTTCTGGCTGATTCTACCCGTATCGGTGGCGGCTTTGCAACTGTGGTTTTACCTCGTCCGGCAAGATGCGGTCCGGGCGTCGCTATGGCTGTTTCTGTGCCCGATTTTTGGGTTTGTTTACTCCTGCCTTCTTATGGACGAACCCATCACGGGCTACACGTTTGCCGGAACGGGATTAGTTATCGGCGGGCTTTGGCTGGGTCGGAGAAGGTAACCCGGACCGCACGGGCGGCCCCGTTCAGTCCGGTTGGTCCGACCAGCCTGACCAACCGGATTGAACGGGGCCGCCCGTGCGGTCCGGGTTACGTTTCCCCAAAAACCACTATTTTGGTTAGCTTTACTGATAGATAATCTCCGGGCAAAAATTATGAAAGCAGTTGTTGACGTGGCCATTATCGGGGCCGGATTTGCCGGGCTGGGTGCGGCCGTTCGGCTGAAACAGCGGGGTACTTCGTTCGTCATTTTTGAGCGGGCGGCAGAAGTGGGCGGCACCTGGCGCGACAACGTTTATCCGGGCTGCGCCTGCGATGTTCCTTCGCATTTGTACTCGCTGTCGTTCGCGCCCAATCCGAATTGGTCGCGGATGTACTCGCCCCAGGCCGAGATCCTGAACTACCTCAAAAACGTGGTCGACACCTACCAGCTACGCCCGACCATTCGATACAGTACCGACATTATTCGTACTGAATTTTCAGAATCAGACGGGTGCTGGATGCTCACCGACCGGGCAGGCAACAGCATGACGGCCCGCGTCGTGATTGGGGCCACCGGGCCGCTCAACCGGCCCAGTATCCCCAAACTCAATGGCATCGACACGTTTGCGGGCCGGGCGTTTCACTCGGCCAACTGGGACCACGCTTACGACCTCACCGGCAAACGCGTCGCCATCGTCGGTACGGGGGCGAGTGCCATCCAGATTGTGCCGCAGATAGCCCCGAAGGTGACGCAACTGACTGTTTTTCAGCGGACGGCACCCTACGTGACGCCCCGCTCAGACCGGGCCGTGTCGCCGACCGAGCAGCGGCTTTTCCGGCGTTTGCCCGTGTTGCAGCGGGCGTACCGGTCCTTTATTTACTGGTTCAATGAGTTACAGGGGCTGCTATTTCTGGGTAATAAAACGCTCGGTAAACTCGGGGCCAGGAAAGCTAAACAACACCTCGAAGCGGCCATCAGCGACCCCGAACTCCGGCGCAAAGCCACGCCCAACTACCAAATCGGCTGCAAACGCGTCCTCGTTTCCGATGACTATTACCCGGCCCTGACCCGCCCCAACGTCGAGTTAGTCACGGACCGAATCGACCACGTTACGCCTACCGGCATCGTCACCACCGACGGCATCGAACGGCCCGTCGATGCGATTATTTACGGCACCGGTTTTGTGGCCTCCGAAATCATCGTCGATCTGCGCATTGTGGGTCGAAAAGGTCATAATCTGCACGATCAATGGCTAACGAGCGGCCCCGAAGCGCACTATGGCATCACGGTGTCGGGTTACCCGAATCTGCTGTTTTTAGTCGGGCCGAACACGGGGTTGGGTCACAATTCCATCGTTCACATGATTGAGTCGCAGGTGCAGTATGTGCTGGGGTATCTCGATTTGCTGGACCGGGCCGGGCCGGACGCGTTTCTGGACGTGAAGCCTGACGCGCAGGAAACCTATAACGCCGACATTCAGCAGAAAATGGTCGGTACGGTTTGGGCGTCGGGTTGCCAGAGCTGGTACTTGGATTCGCGCGGCAAAAACACGACCATCTGGCCCGCGCTAACGGTGACCTACCGCAACGCAACGAAGCAGGTTAATCCGGCTCACTACGACGTGGTGCGGGTTGGGAGCGGGGAAACGGTGGGTGTATGAGTAAAAATTCCGCCATCCGCAGGCCCGACGTAAACGCGCCCTCGACGTTGCCCGCCCCGAAACCATCGCCCCCGAACAGTAGCGGAAACGGAGCCACAGCCGCCAAAAAAGGGTCCGGGTGCCGACCATTGGCAAGGCTGTATCGCCACCGGTGAACCTGAACCGCGCTGACGGCTTCTTTGGGAATATAGTCGCGTAGCTGGTCGATGAGTTGCCGCCCGATCTCATTCAAATCATGGTCGAAATGCGTCTGGCTGAAGTCGGCAGCAGCGTGAATCGTAATTGAGGGCTGGTCGGGCGAAATGCCTTTTTGAGTGTTGTCGGATACCCACGCCACGTCGCCGGTTTGGTAGCGAACGAAACCGGGCGGGGGAATGCAGCCTGGCTGGTTCAGGGCAACCATTACGGCAAGGCAAGGGCG
>JAYTAC010000145.1:0-4830 GCA_043737755.1 Spirosoma sp. | reverse complement strand
GTTCGAGCGTACCCCGCGCCCATTTAAGCTGCTGTTTGTAATAGGCTGAAAACGTGGCCGGTACGAGACCGTACGATAGCGGAATCGGTACGTAGGCCGATTCCCAGCCCCCGGCGTGGAGCCGCATCGCCGTGTGCATATCCTCCGACAGTCCGTTGGCGTGGCCCCCGATGGCGTCCAAAGCCGCCCGCCGGAATGTGCAGTTGGCACCAATGGCCTGCGCCGTGCCATACTGCCCCATGCAGGTCATCATCGGCCCGTAGAAACTGTAGGTCTGCTCGGCGGCTCCGAAGGCCACAATGCTTTCTTTGGCGTTGTAATAGCCCTGCACACACTGAACAAAGCCAACCGACGGGTCCTCGAAATGGGGCAGCACGTGGTCCAGAAAGTCGGGCACGGGCACGTGGTCGGGGTCGATAATTAGACAAATGTCGCCGGTAGCCTGCCGGAGGGCGTTGTTGATGTTGCCCGCTTTGGCGTCGGTTTTGTCCCGTCGCGTCACGTGAACAATGCCCAGATCGTTGCATACCCCCCGCAGATACGGGTCGTCGGCTTCGTCGCAGAGGTAAGTAGTGTGAGGGTATCGGATGCGCTGAATGGCGTGGAGCGTGTTGACGACCATGTCAGGTGGCTCACCCGCGCAGTAGGTCGTCAGCACGTCTACCGTTCGGGCGCGCGCTTGGGCGGGGGGCGTGGTTGGTTTCACCCGCCAGTAGTGATACCATTCGTGCAGCAGCCGCAGCAATTTGAACACGACCGATACCGTCAGCATCCCGAACAGCACCGGATGGCCCCGGTTTTCGGGCTGCCCGTAGACCCACGCGAACCCGGCCATGAACAGCAGCCCGAACCCGATCAGCACCCGCACGGGCCGGTTATCGCCTGACTTTGAGGTAAATGCGTAGCGTTCGTTGGGAGACGGATCGGAGAAGGTGGGCCAGTTCATCGACGGGGTGGGTGGGTCAGACTATCGTTTAGACCCCGTCCGCCGGAAATAGTCAATGCGTTTGACCAGTATAAACGCCGTTTGGCTCACCCGTTCGTTGCAAACGCCTTCTCGATCTGTCGGCGCATCAGCCGGACGTAGCGCGTGGGAAACAGGCGCGTCAGCCACTCGATCTGGCGGGCATCGGCCCCGATCAGCACACGGGCTTTGTTTTGGCGCACCCCGTTCCAGATTTGGCGGGCGGCTTCTTCGGGCGTGGTTTTGGCGGCTTTCTCGAAACTGACGGCTCCCTGCCGGTGCATGGCGTCGGTGACGAAGCCGTTTTTGCCCACGCGGGCGTTGGTGGCGATGTTGGTTTTGATGCCGCCCGGATGCACGCACGTAATGCCGATGTTCGTGTCGAGCAGTTCCATCCGAAGCACGTCGCTGAAGCCCCGGACGCCGAACTTGGCCGTGCAGTAGGCCGACTGGTTCATGACCCCCGCCAGCCCGAACACGCTCGATATATTCACGATGTGGCCCGTTTGCTGCGCCGTCATGTAGGGCAAAAACGCTTTCGTCATCCGCACCACGCCCCAGAGGTTGATGTTCAGCAGCCACTCAAACTCGTCTAATTCAGTAACCGAAAACGGCCCGCTGCCCAGAGCCACCCCCGCGTTATTCACCAAAATGAGCCGTTGATTAGTCAGCGTGGGAATGATCTGGTCGGCAAACAAACGGATGGCGTCGGCGTCGGACACGTCCAAACGGGCTGTCGTGACACGGCCCGATGCCTGCTGCTTCGTCTCGGCTAAACCCGTCTCGTTCACGTCCGTGGCGATGACGTGGGCACCCCCGGCCGCTGCCTGAATGGTAAGTTGACGGCCGATGCCCGACGCGGCTCCGGTGATGATGATGGTGGTATTCTGAAACGGATTCACGGCGGGCGGGTGTAGGAAATGGTGCGTTTAGTCGGCGAAAACTTCGTTGAGGTTAATGAGCAGGTCGGGGAAGCAGTGTGGGGCCACGGCTTCGTCGGTCGCCAGCAGGGTTGGCTGCGTCACAAACCGGCCATCCGCCAGCGTGTACACCAAAATATTGTCGTATTCGGGCTGAACGATCCAGTACTCACGCACCCCCGACTCCTCGTAGGCCGCGTATTTCTCCCGCATTTCCTTTTTGGTGTTACCCTTCGACAGTATTTCGATGACCCAGTCCGGTGCACCGATGCAGCCCGCATCGTCGAGTTTGGCCGGGTCGCAGATCACGCACAGATCGGGTTGCACGACGGTGAAAATGGCCTCATTCGTTTCCGGGTGCCTGCGCGGAAGCCGCACGTCGAACGGTGCCTGATAAACCTGACAGGTTTTACCTTGAAAATAGTTACCCAACGGAAGGAAAATATCGCGCGAAAGTTTTTGATGGCGACGATTGGGCGCGGCCATCTGCCGGATGTATCCCCACAGCAGTTCGACGCGCTCGCTGAAACGCCACGTCAGGTAATCTGCGTAGGTATATTGCTGATTGGGGTCGAGCTGATCCAGACTCGTTACGGGTGCAATGGTAGTTTCCATAGAGTGGTGTTAGGCGAACTGGCAAATTTTACTTCATAACTGACTTCAAATTGGCTTTTGAACGTGTAGGAGTGATTTGGACCCCCTACGAAGAGATGCTCATAACTCGATGATTCGCGTTCCACGTTCGGCGGCTCTACGGTCTAATTCGGCGAAGGCCGCAATAATTTCGGGGTCGGTTTTGGCTTCTTCGATTGTTTTTGCTTCTTCCTCCCGCTTGCGCTGCATCCAGGCACGGGCAAACGCCACCCGGTTTTGCTGCTGCCGATGTTCTTCCTCTTCCTCGGGCGTTGGTGTCTGGGTCGTCATGGCTCTTGCTGTGTTAGTTACCTCAAAATTAACGCTTTTTGCCGATCTGCGGTTCGGGCGGGCGGGTTCAGCGTCCCTGCAACAGCCCCGTTTGTAGCATCGGCACGTCGGCCCTGTCGTCGCCGTTGCTCAAGCGGATTTTCTCGATCTCGCGCACCACGTCGATGATGCCTTTGAGCGGAATCTTCACCCACGACGGCCGGTAGCTGATCTCGTAGCCCAGTTCATACACGGCCTTTTCGAGCAGATAAATCAGCAGCAGGTAGTTGGTCTCGTTGTTGTTTTTGAAGAGCGGGTGTGGTGCGCCGAAGACCCCGAAATACGCGTTCAGAAACGTGTCGCGGATGAGGTTGAACCAGCGGTCCGACACGCGCTGGAGGTAATCAGGGTCGAGGTCCTCGGTTTCGGTCGAGTTGAAGAGCTTGGCCGATACCGCGTAATGATACGAGCGAATTATCCCGGCGACATCTTTGAGGGGCGAGTGCTTGATTTTTCGTTCGGCGATGGTGGATTCCGGCTCCCCCTCGAAGTCGATGACGACAAAATCGTCTTTGCCGTTATCGTTGGTCACGGCCAGCACCTGCCCGAGGTGATAATCGCCGTGGATGCGAATCCGCAGCGAGTCGAGGGGGCGGGTGCGGAAGTCGGCAATGAACGCTTCGATCATCTCTTTGGCCTCCATGAACACCCACGCCAACCGCTGCGCCTGCGGGTCGAGCGTGGTGTAGTTATCGATCAGCAGGGCGTACCGGCGTTCGAGCAAGCCGCTGAACCGCCGGGTCACGAATTCGCGATAGTCGTCGGTGAACGGTTCAGGCGTGAACGTCGGATTGCCCGGTTTGCCATCCCGAATCGGTTGGTAGAGGGCGCAGTGCATCTCGCCCGTTCGTTTAGCCAGTAGCTCGACCTGCTCGAAGACGTTTTCCCGAACCGAGAAAATGCGCTGCGGAACGGCGTACAGAAAATCGTTGAGGTAGTCGCCCGTCTGCGCCCACGAGTCGGTGTCGTTGGCCACCATTCGCTGCACCATGCCGAGTGTCACGTCGGTATCGCCCTGTTGCCATACGATGCTGCCGCCAAAAGCCGGTACGTGGTCGAAATGGCTCTCGTCGGTCAGAAACTGGACCATGTCCACTTCAGGATTGGTTTCGGCGAACAGTTTCCGGTACAGTTTCAGGAAATACTTGCCGCCGAAGGTCATCGCCGAATTGCTCGAATCGACCGGCAGCACCTGCGAACTGAGCGCATCGTCGTCCTCGTCCAGACCCTTCCCCCGGCAAAAACTGAGCTGTCCGCTGGTCTGAACCACCGTTTGATTCTGCTGAATACCGGCAAACAATGCCTGTCGGAATCGTTCGTCGTAGATGGCGTCGATGAGTGTTCCGGCCCGTCCGGCCAGCTTTGCCTCGCCGATACAGCCTTTGGCGGGTACGTCGGCCAAACGGAACGGCAGCGTTTGCGAGGCCCGGTCGGTCACGAAGGACAGCGGCAGCAGATAGCGTTCGGGCAGGCCGTTAGCGTAGGTCGCTTCCAGAATGAGCAGGTAAGCCACGTCGCCATCGGCGAGGGGCAACGTGTGTACGGTCGGGATGGCAAAACCCGTCTGGGACCGGGCTTTTCCGGCAAACCATCGGCAGGCGTTAACGTAAGGTGGGAGCAGCGTTTGTGCTAATGACGACCAGAAATCGGCGTCGGCGGGCGCATCAGCCCAGGAAGTAGCGGAGGAAAAGGGGGGTGTCGTAGGCATATCAGATGGGTCGCTGGCGTATACGGTCCCGTTCGTCGGTTGTGTAAAAGCCGACGATTGGTATGGTCAATTTTAAAAATAATTCGGCTGTCTCAGTTGGCGTAAGGGGTTGGTGCTTAAAGTAAACAGTGCCAGGCGGTTTGGGGAGTTGATGCTTGCAGAGGAGTCCGCCATAGTCGCGGTCGTGCGTCAGGATGAGACTTTGCTCGGTAGCTGCTCTATGCAAAATGACGTTGTCCGCCGATCCGAACATGGTTTCATTGATACTTTCGACT
>JAYTAC010000144.1:0-1888 GCA_043737755.1 Spirosoma sp. | reverse complement strand
CCATCTCCACCGTGGATGGAAAAAATTTGGTGAAAACCGGCGAGACGAGTCTGCTGACGGGCCTGAGCGGCAAGACCGCCGGGGTGCTCATCACCCGCAACGGGGGTGACCCCGGCGCAGGGGCTTACATTCAGATTCGGGGGCAAAACACCATCAACGGCAACGCCCAGCCTCTGTTTATCGTTGATGGCATTCCCGTCAGTAACGCCAGCGACAACCTCGGCACGGCAGCCGGCAACGGCATCGTGCAGCAGTCGCGCATCAGCGATATCAACCCCGAAGACATCGAGCGGATGGACGTGCTGAAAGGGGCGTCGGCAGCGGCTTTGTGGGGAACGCGGGCCGCCAACGGCGTCATCATCATCACGACAAAAAAAGGTAAAGACACACAGGGAAAAGTCAACATCACGTTTAAATCGACGGTGTCCTTCGACCGGGTGAACAAGATGCCGCCCCTGCAACGGACCTACGGGCAGGGTACGAACGGTTTATACATCCAGGGCAACCGCTCTACCTTCGGCGACCGGATTGCCGACCGGACGGGTGGCCCCGATACGTACATCACCGATCTCAAAGCAACGGGCTATCAAGGATTTATCACGTTTTCTGACGGTACGAAGCGGTACGCCATTGCACCCGGTACGGCGGCTAATCCGCACGGCGGCAAAAACTCGACCGACACCTACGACCACACTAACGACGTGTTTCAGACGGGTCACTTCACCGATAACAGTCTCAACATCAGCGGGGGCAACAGCCGCTCGACGTTTATGGTCAGCTACGGCAGTCTGAATCAGGATGGCGTGATCAAAGCCTACAGCAGCTACCAGCGCAACACCGCCCGGCTGAACGTGGCGAGTCAGTTTGCCGAGTGGCTGCGGGCGTCGGCCAATGTAGGCTACACAAAAACGAATTCGTCGCGGGCGCAGGAGGGCGACAACCTCGACGGGATCATGCTGAGCGGCACCCGCACCCCGCCCGACTACGACAATTCGTACTTCGACGGTGTCTACACCAACCCAGCCGGTCAGGTCTTTCCCAACGCCCACGCGTCGTACCGCAATCCGCTGGGCCGGGACTTGAGTACTATTTACTCAAACCCCGTCTGGAATATCAGTAACAACCGTAACACCAGCGACGTGGACCGGCTGATCGGTACGGTGGAACTGGACATCACCCCCGCGTCGTGGCTGAGTATCACGGGCCGCGCGGGAATCGACAATTTCACGGATAACCGGCTGGAACGCTTCGCCCGCAACTCGGGCAATTACCTGACCGGCTACCTGTCGAAAAACTGGATCGCTGAGAAGCAGGTCAACACCGACGTGTTTGCCAACGCCACCAAAACGTTCAGCGACAACTTTAGCGGGTCGCTGTTGCTGGGCGTGAATTACAATAGCCGGAGCCGGGCTACGCTGTCGGATGCGATCACCAACCTGATTGTGCCGACGGCCCCCGACATTCTGACCAACGCGCTCAACTCGAACCTGTCGGCCAGCAACGTTAACTCGCTCATTCGCACCTATGCCTACTACGCACAGGCGGACGTTCAGGCCTACGACCAGCTTTTCCTGACGCTGACGGGCCGCAACGAGAGCGCGTCCACCTTCGGGGCCAACACAGACCCCAGTTTCTTTTTCCCGTCGGCCGCGTTGGCGTGGCAGTTCAGCAAGTTGAATGGGGTAGCAAGCAGCCGTTTTCTCAGCTTCGGTAAACTCCGGCTGACGTGGGGGCAGGTGGGTATTCAGCCGCAGCCGTACCAGAATTTTACCACGTTTGGCTCTGCGGGGTACGGCGATATCTTTACGCGGGGCCTGTCGGCGGCCAGTTCGCTCTACGGCGGGGGCTACGTCCGCAGCACTACGGCGGGCAACGATTTCCTGCGCCC
>JAYTAC010000143.1:0-4834 GCA_043737755.1 Spirosoma sp. | reverse complement strand
TGCGCTATCAACCACATTTAATTAAATAGCAGAATAATTACGTTTTAGAACGTAAATCGCCCGTCATGCTGTTAGAAAAATACAATAACCAGGAAATTGTACACTACTAATCTAATCCGGTAGTTTCAGCCAACGGGTCCTCTGAGCCGCATCAGTTCGGCCAATAGCTGGTCGTTGGTGGCCTGTAGCAGGGTCATCCGCTCGGTTAGCTGAAAGAGCAGAAACTCCACGTTGCGCAGTCGTTCCTCGGTTGTGATAGCGGCAGAGGGGGAATTGAGTTGCTTGAACATCAGCCCGTCGCCCCGCAGCAGCCAGTCGCCGTTGACCTGCGGATAAGCCACCAAAATTTTCTCGAGCGTGTCGTAGCGGGGCTTCAGCCGCCCGTGCAGGATGTGGTATACTTTCTCGCCCCGGTGTTCGCCGAGTTGCCGGGCAAACTCCAGAACGCTGACGTTGAGGGCGTCGATTAACTGCTGAAGGCGGGAATGAATCATGGGATGGCTTTCTTACCTGTTATCCTGTAAAATAAGTACTATATATTGACAGAATGGGTTTGTTTTTTACGCAAAACTATGTAGTTTTAAACCAGTAAACAGCACCCGTAAAAAAGGCAAAAGGGACCTCAAAACGGGTCCCCTGCTTGAACAGTAAACAACAAATACTAATGAACACACAAAACAACGCCCTAATCGAGACAATTCAAAGCGAAACCCCCGGAACCGAATCGCCCAACCGTCTCAAGCCTTACCAAAAAGTTCACGAACTGACCGGTGAGGTTGTCAATAACTACAAGTACCTCGAGGGCCACCCGCGTCAGTACCGCTTCGACGCCAAAGAAGGGGTCTTCAACATCAACGGAACGGAGAAAGTGGGCGGTCCGTCGCACGGCCGAACGCTCACCTTCCAGCCCATCGCCTGGCGCATCTTCACGGACAACATCCTGAACATGGGTACTAAGAACTGGGCGGAGATTTTCTTTATCGACGAGAAGAACTGCGTGTCGGCGGTGCTGTTTCATGGGTACTCGGTCGACAACATTTTCCGGCTCATCGAACCGCTGTATTACGACGACCTGACTCTCGCCGATGTGGTGATTACGGCCATTGCGGAGAAGAAAGAGAATAACAAGATTCAGCCCAAAGGCGTGTACTACATCGCCACGTTCTCCTACAAGATGGCCGACGTGGAGCAGACCAAAACGCTGAAGCAGTTCGCCAATGAGGTTAAAATTTTCCGGCAGGAGACCCTCACCGACATTGCCAATATCAAAACGGCCATGAACTACTACAACCCCTTCGCCAACGTCGCCGAAGAAACGGTGCTGCTACCAGCCGGACAGGTTTAAGGCTTTAGTTTCTGCGTGTCCAGGTGTTTTGGCTTCCGTAAACGCCTGCACCTGAACACCACAAACACCTAACTACTCAACCTCAATGATTTTGCAGACGTACCCGGCCCCTACCTTACCAATCAGCACCAACAGCGATGATTACCGGTCGCTGACGCGCGTGTCGAACTCGGATTTAACGCGGCTTAAAGAGGAGCACCTTGGCTACGGCGTTGGCAGTGCTCCAGCCCGGTTCAACCTGGACAAAGCCAACGTTTTCGGGCGGACGTTTCACCAGCACCTGCTCGAACCCGAAACGCTGGGCACCGTGCTCCAGCAACTCCTGCCCGACCTCACCCCCGGCCCCGACGCGCTGTCGCCGGAGCAGGCAGGAAAGCTGAACACGCTGACGAAGACCATCCGGCAGGACGCCTTCTGTCGGCGGTATCTGCGGCTGTCGGAGCGCGAGCGCGTCGTGCTCTCCACCGATCCGGCAACGGGCGTAGCCTGCAAAGCGCGGTTAGACATGGTTTATACCAGTCCGAAGCGACGCAACGCCCTGGTGATCGACGTGAAAACAACTTCGGCCCGGACACAGGCTCAGTTTCTGGAGTCGTGCTATACGTATGATTACGACCGGCAGGCAGCTTTTTACATTGACAGCCTGCGGAATGCCGACGGGAACGAGTGGGCCATGACGCGGCAGTTTCGGTTCGTGTTCATCGGCGTGATGAAGCAGCGTCCCCACCGGCTGTTTGCGGTCGATGCCACGTCGATCCCAAATTTCATTGACTACGGGCGCAAGAAGTACCGCTTCTGGCTGCGCAAATGGCGCGAGGAGCAGGAAACAGTGAACGGTGAACAGCCAGCAGGGGTCAGTACAAGGTTGCGGGTTGCCTGATGTTGAGTTACGCATGCCATTACTGACAGCCGATTGCACGTCACTGTTCGCCGTTAATTGATAACTGATCACTGAAAAGATGAATGCATCGATTATAACCCTGACGCCCGACCAGCTCCATTTCGACTGGGGGACCGACGGACTGGTTCTGTGGATTGAAGAATTGGACGGGGCCGGTAGCTTAGTCAATCAGATGGGCGAGGTCATGGACCGGATTGCATTCGCCATCGAACTGCAAACCGGCTGGGACCACCGCACCGACGGGGCTACGCTTCACCCGCTCTACGGCTACAAACTGTTGTTGCGCGATGCATCTGGCCTGTGGAATGCCGTCCAGACCGACCAAACCGGTCATTTCGCCGGGCTGACACCGTTGCAGGAGATGGACTACGAAATAGCGTACGACAAAGTGATGTGGTTGGATTAGGAGTACGGGTGGCTTGAGCCGGAATGCCGCATCGCCGACATTCCGGCTCAAGCCCCGACACACAACACGCGCAAACGCCGACTCTGGAGACAGGTTCGGCGTTTGGGTTCCGAGCAGACGCTGGCTTTTCAGTTCTGCGTAAACCATATAGGTTTACGCAGTATATTTGTCGATGCAAGTCCAGTTCAAGTACGAAGAATTATTGAATTTGTACTTGGGGAAACCCATTCGTGGCAAAGCGAAATTTTCATCGGCGGTCATCAGGCAATACCAGAGCACCGTCAATAAACTGCAAAACGCTGGTTCAATAACTGACCTGCGACAGCGCAAATCACTGGATCTGCACGAGTTGAAGCGCGATTTGGTAGGCAAATTTGCGGTTCGTGTCAATATGCAGTATCGCGTCATTTTCTCATTTGTGTCGGAGATAGGCGAACCGCTCGGCGGTCCGCTAACAATTATTGAAATCGAAGATTTAACGGACTATCACTGATGGCTTTTACAATTCCTGCTGACTTTGTGCCCAACGCTGCCGAGCATCCCGGCGATATGCTGGCTGACGAATTAGCTTCCCGCAAGCTGTCCCAGCGGGCATTAGCTAAACTCGCAATGACCACTCCGACAATGATTAACGCCCTGATTAAACACAAGAAGGGTATTTCATTATCATTGGCCCTTCGGCTTGAACAGGCATTGGGCATTAGTGCTGAATATTGGATCAATACGCAACGGATGTATGACCGGGTTGAGCAGGCTAAAAAATACAGACACCAGATGCAGCAACTAAACGTGCCTGAATCCCGCCAGGAATCACTGCTAAAACACTTGGTAGCTTGACACCACTCATACAGTACGACGCACAAACGCCGAACCCGGAGACAGGTTCGGCGTTTGTGCGTTAATAGCAGGGGGTGTTGTAGATGTGCTCACCGTAAATAGTTCTCATCTCGCCCGGACATAGCCGTTTACGATACGGTATCGCCAGGATGCTGCACCCTCAAATCGTATCGACTTTGGTAGCCCCGCCCCGGCGCAGGGAATCGGGACGCAAACGGCGTTGATTGCGATCTTTGGGCAAGGTGGTATCGAGTCCGGTTGCCATGCGCTGCCGTTGCTGACGGGTAGTTTTCTTCAGTTTTGGCCGGGCGGGGTTCGCCTGCCGGTTGTCTTGGGTTGAGGTCGATTGCTGCATGGTGGGCGACTGACTGCTTTGAGCCACTGCGCTCATTGTCAGGCCTGCGCAGAGTAGGCTCGTCAAAAATAGGGTCCGTTTCATCGCGTTGATTCGTTTTTGTCTCTGTTCAACGAATACCCGCCGGGAAAGTTACGTCGTCGGTGGGTCATCGGGGGCGGGTCCCAGCACGTCGTCGGTGTCCTCGCCCAATGTCGGCGCGGGCCAGGCGGGGTGGGCGGGCGTTCCCAAGAACTTCAGCGGAACGCCGATGCTCCGAAACGGCCCCGCCACCGGATGCTCCTGCGTCACAATCATCTGGCGGGCCATCAGGTGGGGGTCGGTTTCGAGGTCATCGAGCGTGTTGACGGGCGTGATCAGGATGTCGTGCTCCAGTCCGAAACGGGTCCACTCGTCGCGGCTCTTCTCCCCAAAAACGGTCTGAATCTGCGCCCTGAAGCCGTCCAATTGTGTTGGTTGAGTCGGCAGCAGAAAACTGAGCCAGTCGGGTTTGTCGATGAGGGTGCAGAATTTCTGCCAGAATTTGGGTTCCAGCGTTCCCAGTGCCACGTAGTTCCCGTCGTTGCACCGATACACGCCGTAGTTAGGCAGCCCGCCCGACAGCGGCATGGTCCCGCGCTCCGGCGACTGCCCGCCCGCGTGACCCGCGTAGGCTACCGATAGCAGCGGCATAACAGCATCGGTCATGGACACGTCGACGTGTTGCCCCTCACCCGTGCGCTCACGGGCGTACACAGCCGCGAGCGTCGCCATCACGCACCCGTATGACCCACCCGCAATGTCGGCCAACTGAACACCGGGTATCGTCGGGGGCGTCGGTTGTCCGATGGCGTCGGGACTCTCGCCGGTTAAGTTTAATACGCCCGCCAAGGCAATGTAGTTGAGGTCGTGACCGGCTAAGTGCGCGTAGGGACCCGTTTGCCCGAAGCCCGTGACCGATACGTAGATGATGCGCGAATTAACGGCACGACCAGCCGCGTAGCCGATACC
>JAYTAC010000142.1:0-1893 GCA_043737755.1 Spirosoma sp. | reverse complement strand
GGTTGCGGGCCGACGGGTGAGACTCGTTTTTCAGCGGTAATTTTGGCCCGATTTTAGTGCCATCGTCCTCCACACGTCGTTTGTATTGTAATTCGTTTTTTATCCCGGCAACGCTCATGAACGCAACCCCGCTATCTGTCACCAACGGCAACCTGCTCATTGCCGAGCCTTACATGGGCGATACCAATTTCGAGCGTAGTGTCGTGCTGGTCTGCGAACACAGCGACGCGGGTACGTTCGGATTAGTGCTGAACCAGTTGACCGACATCAACCTGAGCGACGTGATTGACGAGATCCGTCCTGATCTGCCGCTGTTCGTGGGCGGTCCGGTGCAGCAAAACACGCTCCATTTCATTCACCGCCGACCCGACCTGATCGACAACTCGGTCCGCATCCTCGACGGGCTGTACTGGAGTGGCGATTTCGAGCAAATCAAAGACGCAGTCAACATCGGCACCCTTACCGACCGCGACGCCCGCTTTTTCATCGGCTACTCGGGCTGGGACGGAGGACAATTAGCCGACGAACTGACCAAGAAAGCGTGGATCGTGAGCCGTACCGACGCCGATTTTCTCTTCGACACGCCCGCCGACGCGTTCTGGCGCGGGGTGCTCAAACGGATGGGGGGCGAGTACAAATCCATTGCCCACTACCCCCTCGACCCGCGCCTGAACTGACAACCAATCGCCGGGCGTGTCTGCTGCACCGGTCGGGCGCACGTACTGCCTACATCGGCATCTTAACTTTTTTTAACCAATTTTGCGGTTGCTCTGGCGTTGCCAACGCATGAATCAGCCGTTATAGGGTGGTCATCGTCATTCACCCGGTCCGCCGGCGCGGATCCGTTTTTATATGCGCACATACCAACTACTCGTTTTTGCCTTTCTGCTGACCTCGCCCCTGTTCGTGCGGGCGCAGGCCAACAACCCCACCGGCGGTCATTTTGGCCTTAAGGTCGGGGCTTCGCTCACCCGGCTGACCGTGTCGGGAATCACGCCCAACATCCCCAAGCAGTCGCTGGCACCCCACCTCGGCGTCATGTACCGCTACCGCCTTCAGAAGTTCGTGATTCAGCCGGAAGTACTGCTGGCCCTCAAAGGTGGCTCGCTCCAGACGCAGCGCATCGGCACGACTGACATAAAAGAACGGGACAACAAAAAGAACGAATATTACTACGTCAGTGTGCCGGTTATGCTGGGCTACATCCCCACCGAAGGGCTGACGCTTCAGGCCGGACCGGAATTCAGCTACGCCCTCAACGCCGGTACGGGCAGAGGCCCCGGTGCCAAAAACGACGTTGGGTTAGCCGTTGGCGCACACTACGATTTTTTGGATATGCTCGACAAATTCAGTCTGCACGTCCGCTACGTACAGGGTCTCACCAACGTATCGCCGGAGCCACTGGCCGTCTACAAAAACCGGGTTTTCCAGGCGTCGATTGTGTATAATTTATACAGGAAGAAAAAATAGTTTGTGGTTTGTAGTTCGTGGTTGGCTGACGCATAAGCTGGACGCTGGTCCGCCGGTCGGTCAGTCCCGGCGGGGAACCGCAACCACAAATCCCGGCGGGGAACCGCACGAACTACAAACTCAAAAACCACCTCCTATGCTCTCCCACTTCGGCATTCTGCTCCTGTTCATTCTGGCCGCGTTTGCGTTCATCGGCGGGGTGCTGTTTGTGGCGAGGCTGCTGCGTCCGCACCGCCCGAACGTCGAGAAAAACAGCACCTATGAATCGGGCGAGGAGCCGATGGGCAACGCCAATGTGCAGTTCAACACCCGGTTTTACGTGGTGGCGTTGGTGTTCGTGCTGTTCGACGTTGAATTAGTGTTTCTGTTCCCGTGGGCAACGGTATTCGGGCAGGAGCGGCTCATCCGCGAAACGGGCGGATT
>JAYTAC010000141.1:0-11653 GCA_043737755.1 Spirosoma sp. | reverse complement strand
AAAGTTACGACGCACGAATAGCCACACGGTTACCAAATTGTTATACTATAGAATTATCACACTAAAACTTGGTATCCCCCGTTCAGCACCGTCGCAGGTGGCAACTGCGCACGTACCTGTGTATACGCACGAAAACCAGTAAATACCGAGTGCCCCGATCAATTCTGACCGGGCACTCGGTGTTTACTGGCTGTAGAGTAGAAACGGAAAGCGGTGATTAATTCAGGTGTGGCATGTTGTGGGCTAACTGACGCCGGACGGAACTCCACCGCCGACGCGAGACGGGCAGCACTTCGCCCGTCGACAGGTGAACCAGTCCACCCGTTTCCGTGCGCTCCAACCGCTCCACATACCGCCGGTTCACGGTACAGTTGCGGTGCAGCCGGACAAACCATTCGTTGGGCAGTTTGGGCGAATAATACTTCAAAGTACGGGGCATCAGCATCCGCTGACCGTCGACCCAGTTCAGCCAGCTGTAGTTGGCGACAGCCTGTAAGTAGACAAGATCAGCAACGGAAAATGACTGACGTCCAATCTCACGCAGGTATATTTTCAGAGGGGGCCACTCGGTTGGCGCGGTGCGGGCTAACATCGAGGCCGATGAAAAATAGGTCATGAGCGGATGGTGGTAGAGGTGTTAGTTGTTGTGTAACTCTATGTTGACACAATACTAATGGCATCAGGTGCCAGCCACTTGCTCATACGTAACAAAGCCTATAAGATTTGTAACATGGGGGTCGAACGACGGATTTGTCTGTGTGAATGGTCCAAAATAGGGCCTGAAGCACCTTCACGAACCAGATGCTACCCCACCATCTCGTGCCGGTTTTTGTCGACAAATTCAGACGGCGTCAGGTGGTAGTGCTCCTTGAAAACTTTGGAGAAATAAGCCGCCGTGTCGAAACCAACCCGGTCGGCCGCTTCGGAAACGCCCGCGCCCGTCAGCAACAGTTCCGCAGCCCGGTTCAGTCGGACGGCCCGGATCAGTTCGTTGGGCGTCATGCCGGTCAGGGCTTTGATTTTCCGGTTGAGGTGCATCCGACTCATGCCAACGGCGTGGGCCATCGGCTCAACGCCGAACGACGAATCGTCTAAACGTTCTTCGAGGGCGGCATAGACCCGGTTCATGAAGTCGTCGTCGGGTGAGCGGCTTACCACCGGCAGGTGCCCCTCACCCAGCAACTGCGTCCGGTAATGCTGTCGGCTACGCTGCTGCTGCTCCAGCCGGTTTTTGACGCGCCCCAGCAACTCGGCCACCTGAAACGGCTTGCTGATGTAATCGTCCGCCCCGGCATCCAATCCTTCGATCCGGCTTTCGGGGGCGGTTTTCGCCGTCAGCAGCAGAATGGGAATGTGATTCGTGAGCGGGTTGCTTTTCAGTTGTCGGCACAGCTCATAACCATCTAATTCGGGCATCAGCACGTCGCTGATGATCAGGTCCGGCCCGTCGGCGATGGCCGCATCAATGCCCTCGCGACCGTTACTCACCCGGCGCACAGTCCAGATCGGGCTGAGCACACTCATGACATACCCGGCAATGTCGTCGTTGTCTTCTACCAGCAGTAGCCGCTGTTTGCCCCCGCCGGACGCCGGGCCGGTTGCCGTTCCGGTGGTCGGGCCGGGCCGGGACATATCCACAAAAACGCCCGACTCGAGAGCCGCATGAGCCGGGCGGCAGGGAAGGTCAACGACAAAGGTGGTTCCCAGACCCGTATGGCTTTCGACCGACACCCGCCCGTCCATCATCTCAACTAATTCCTTGACCAGTGCCAGCCCGATTCCCGATCCGCCAACAACCCGGTCGGTGGTGGCGTTGGCCTGATAGAATCGGTTGAATATGTGGGGCAGCTTCGTCTCGTCGATACCCGCCCCCGTATCGGCAACGGTCAGCCGGATCAAATCGCCGGGTGCCGTTTCAGCACTCGTCAGCAGTTCGCCCGGCCGGGCAATTTTCCTGACCGATACGGTTACGGACCCGCTTTCGCCGGTGAACCGGAGCGCATTGGCAACTAAATTATTAATCACTTTCTCTACTTTGTCACCGTCGAACCAGTAGTGCGGATTGGTCAGGAGCGTGTTCACCTCCAGCCGAACGCGCTTACGCCGGGCTTCTTCGTCAAATACCCGCGTTGTCCGGTCCACAAAGTCACTCAGGTCGCCCGGCATGGGCGTAACGGTCAGGCTGCCCGCGTCGAGTTTGGCCAGATCGAGCAATTCGTTGATGAGCCGCAGCAGCCGGTTGGCGTTTCGGTACACCAACGCCAGCCGGTTGTGGTGCTGCGGGTCCGTAATCTCCTGCAACAGTTGTTCCACCGGGGCCAGAATCAGGGTCAGTGGCGTGCGGAACTCGTGGGTGATGTTGGCAAAAAAGCGGGACTTCACCTCGTCTAAGTTCTTGAGCTGGGCGGATTCACGTTCGCGCAGTTCCATTTGACTCGTCAGCCGAACGCGCCTGATGCGGCTGCGCAGAAACAGCCCGATACCGCCCAGAATCAGCAACACATAGCCTGCATAAGCCCACCAGGTTTGCCAGATGGGTGGATCGATGATAAGTTGAATCCGACGGGTATGGGGACTCCAGACGCCCGACGTATTCGACGCGTTGACCACAAACGCGTAGGAACCGGGGGGCAGGTTTGTGTAGGTCGCCGTAGCCTGATTTCCGCTGTACACCCAGTCGTTGTCTAACCCGGTCAGTTTGTAGCGATACTGATTTTTGCCGCTTTGGTTGAACTGCAGCGCGGCAAAATCGAACGAGAGGAAGTTTTGCAGGTAGGTGAGCCGAATTTCGTTGGTCTCGTTCACGTCCTGCCGAATGGGCGAATCGGGGCTGGTAGCGTTGACTAACTGGTTATTGATGCGCAGGGCGGTCAGTGCCACCACGGGCTTGAACGCGTCTTCCCCGATTCGGCGCGGATCGAAAACCGTGTACCCGCCGGTGCCGCCGAACACTAATCGGCCGTCGGGCAGGGCCGCATCGTGGCGCAGGCTGAACTCCTCACCCGGCAACCCATCGTCGGCAGTGTAGTTGCGAACTTCGTAGGTGCGGCTATCGAACCGGCACAGACCCCGGTTGGTGCTCAGCCACAGATGGCCGTTGCCGTCGGGCCGGATAGCATAAATAACGTTGTTAGGCAGACCATTTGCCATGGTGAACCGGCGGATGTGGCCGGTCATCTTGTCGAACTGGCACAGGCCGTTACCGAACGTACCGATCCAGAGGTGGTTGTACTGCGCCGGGTCCTGGGCCAAACTCAGCAGGGCTTCGCTGGGCAGCGACCCCGGATCGGCCGGGTTGGTTCGCCACCGGATGAGCCGCTTGGCCGACAGATCGGCCCGGAGCAGACCGTGGTTTTTGGTCGCCAAATAAATTCGTCCTCCGTCCACGGTCATCGCCAGCACTTCGTAGGGGTGGCCCGGCGGCAGCGGCAGCGGAAAGGCCGTAAACGTCTTTTGCTCGGGGTTATGCCGCACGACTGCCCGGTTATGCGGCCCCAGCAACCCCCAAATTTCACCCTGCGGACCAGCCGCAAGGACGGTCATCCGAAATCCGCCCGTCAACCACCGCGACTCAATCCCCGCCGGAGACACCGGCTCGAACGACTGATTCGCCTTTACATACCGGTAGGGCGGTGTGCCGGGATTGCTGATCCACAAAACACGCTGCCGGTCGAACTGATGGTGAACAGTGCCAGGCTCCTGACGCAGAATACTCGCCGGAATTGCGTCGGCGGGTGCGCCGGGTTGCTGCGCCAGCCAGTCTAAGTGAAGGTTTGTTCGGTAGGGCAACGCCGTGAACAGTCGCTTGTTCAGATCGTAGCGCATAACCCCGTCCCCGTTGGTGCCAATCCAGAGCACGTTGGAGCGGTCGACCAACAGAGACAGGGCCAGGCGGGATAATTTCGGCGACATCGGTTCGGTCAGCGGCACCAGCCCGTCGGCGTTGGTGTACCGGTACTGATCAATATGGTCAACGCCCCGGTAATTGGTGGTAAAAAGGGGCGTTCGGGTGGATTCGGGTAAGCCGATCACCGCCCGCACCCGACCAACAGCCGGATTAAACACGGCAAAACGACCCGGAAACCCCAGCATCAGTTCGCCATTGGCGCGTTGGTGAATGCGCCGGACATCGTTTTGCGGCAGTCCCTGCCCCACCCGAAAACCAGTGAACGCGCCCGTTGCCGGGTCGTACCGGAACAGACCGTCGCGGGCGGCTACCCACGGGCGACCGTGCCGGTCGAGCAGCAGCGCGTTGATCTTTCGCTGAACCGTATCGCCCAGTGCGGGCCAATGGTGGTGCGAGACGACTCCGTTTGGATTCAGCCGGAAAAAGCCGTTCGTTTGCGTAGCTACCCACACGTTGCCGAGCCGGTCGGGATAAATACCTACCAGCGGGTGTCGGCCAACTGCCCGGCTGAATCCGGGCGAAGCCGACACCCGGCGGGTCTGTTCGGTAACCGGGTCGAAACAGTCCACGTTATTATTCTCAGTACGAAGCCAGAGCCGTCCGGCAGCGTCTTCCCGGATTTCGTAAATGCTGCTGAAGGAAAGCGACCGAACCCGCTGCGGGTCGTGGCTGTAAATACGGAAGCGTACACCGTCGTAGCGGCACAGTCCGTCGCGGGTGGCCAACCAGATGAAGCCACGCCGGTCCTGAATCAACGATCTGACAAATCCCTGCGGCAGGCCGTTGCGCACGGTGAGGTACTCGGGTCCGGGAGCCGTTACTCCCGGCGCATTGGCTCCCGACGGCGTTGCCCAGCCGAGCAACCCGAGCACCAGCCAACCGAAAAACCACTGTCTGAAGCGACCCATAAACCAAGTAAAAATCGGTCCGGTCCGGCTCGCATGAAGCCGAAAACGGACACACAAATTAGCTGTTAGTCGCGTCTTTATCAATTTTACGGTAGCATTATTTATTAAAAGGTCGATCAGTCGCCCCATTCTTCACCTCAATTTCATGCACCTTCTTCTCCAAACCCGTGTCCGTCAACCCCTTTCCGCCGTATGGACGGGCTTCGACCGGGCACTGTTCGACCGCCTGAGTCCGCCATTTCCACCCGTCGACATTATCCGGTTCGACGGTTGCCTGACGGGCAACGTGGTTCACCTGCGGCTCAATTTTCTGCTCTTCCGGCAGGACTGGATCAGTACCATCGTGGATCAGCAGACGGGATCAGACGAGATTTTTTTCGTCGACAAAGGCACTCAGCTACCATTTTTTCTCACCTACTGGCAGCACCGTCACCGGCTGCTGCCCGACCCGGCGGGGGGCACCGTCATTGTTGACGACGTCACGTTCCGGACGCCGTTTGTGCTGACCGACTACCTGATGTACCCGCTGCTGTGGCTTCAGTTTGCTTACCGCAAGCCCATTTACAAGCGGGTGTTCGGTTGAACAATGGCACCGCACCGGCGGATGATGCGGATTTAAAGGGATTTTATATGTTTTATCCGTGTTGATCCGCAACATCTGCGTCAGATGCGTGCCATCAGTTTTCACACGGAATCCGTTACTTTTGTCGATACCGCCACTGACTTTGCCCGCATGAAACTCCCCAACCTGACAACGCGTATTTTTCTGGGCATGGTGCTCGGCATTGCCATCGGCTACTTTTTCCCCGCCACCACCGACGGGTTCTCCGGTACTGATCTCAACATCCTGTCCAAAATATTCCTGCGGCTCATTAAAATGATTATCGGGCCGCTGGTTTTCGCAACACTGGTGGTCGGCATCGCCAAACTCGGCGATTTTGGGGCCGTTGGGCGCATCGGGCTTAAAACATTGGCCTACTTTTATTTTGCTACCATCCTCTCCTTGATAGTTGGTCTGTTGGTGGTCAACATCATGAAGCCGGGCGAGGTGATGAGCCTGCCACTGCCTGCCAAAGGCACCGACACGGGCATTGAAGTACAGAAGTTCACGTTCGACACGTTTATCACCCACATTTTCCCGACGAGTTTCATCGACGCTCTGGCCACCAACGAAATTCTCCAGATCGTGGTGTTCAGCATCTTTTTCGGGATTGCCGTTGGGTCGGTCGGGGCGCAGGGCAAAATCATGATCAAAGCATTGGATTCGCTGTCACACATCATGTTCAAAGTCACCGGCTACGTGATGGGCTTTGCGCCGTTCGGGGTGCTGGGGGCCATTGCTACCGTGGTGGCACAGCAGGGACTGGGCATTCTGGGAGGCTACGCGTACCTGATTCTGTGCTTTTTTGGCGGGCTGCTGTTCTTTATGTTCGTCGTGCTGGGGGCGATCTGCTTAGTGGTGGGGATTCCGTATTTAGCTCTGCTGCGGGAAATCAAAGACGCCATCATCCTGTCGTTCAGCACGGCGAGTTCGGAGGCTTCGTTTCCGCAGACTATCGAAGCCCTGCGCCGGTTCGGCTGCTCGGAGCGGATCATCTCGTTCGTGCTACCGCTGGGCTACTCCTTTAACCTCGACGGGTCGATGCTCTACATGACCTTCGCCACGGCGTTCATCGCTCAGGCGTACCACATCCCACTCAGCATCGAACAGCAGATTACGATGATGCTCACGCTGATGATTACGTCCAAAGGCATCGCGGGTGTTCCCCGAGCGTCGCTGGTTATTATTGCCGGTACGATGTCGCTGTTTAACCTGCCCGCCGAAGGATTAGCCCTGCTGCTGGGTATCGACCAGGTCCTCGACATGGGCCGCAGTGCCACGAGTGTAGCGGGCAACGCCGTAGCGACCTGCATTATTTCCAAGTGGGAAGGCGAGTTCCGAACGCAGCCCGTTGAGACCGGCGAGGTTACGGCAGGAGGTGTTTGAGTGTGTAAGTGTGTGCCTATATAAACACTGATACACACCTAAACACTCTCACATCCGTCCGTACCGCCGTTTGACTGTTCATCCCTACATTAGTTGGCATTACGCAACCAGCCCCCGACGTTTGACTATCATCAAACCAACACCAACGCCGACCTAACCAGCATGAATATTCTCGAAACCCACCACATCGTCAAGCAGTACGCCGAACACCGGGCCTTGGACGATGTGAGTCTACTGGTCCCGCAGGGCAGCATCTTCGGGCTGCTCGGTCCTAACGGCGCGGGCAAAACGTCGCTCATCCGCATCATCAACCAGATCACGGCTCCCGATGCGGGCGAGGTGATCCTCGGTGGCGAACGGCTCAAACCCGACCACATCAAGCGCATCGGCTACCTGCCCGAAGAGCGCGGCCTGTACAAGAAGATGAAAGTCGGCGAGCAACTGCTGTACCTCGCCCAACTGAAGGGCCTGAGCGAAAAACAGGCGATGGACAAGCTCAAAACGTGGTTCATCAAATTCGACATCAAAACGTGGTGGACCAAAAACGTCGAAGACCTCTCCAAAGGAATGCAGCAGAAGGTGCAATTTGTAGCGACGGTCATGCACGAACCCGACCTGATTATCTTAGATGAGCCGTTTTCGGGTTTCGACCCCATCAACGCCAACCTCATCAAAGACGAGATTCTGGAACTGCGCGACAAAGGCAAAACGATCATTTTCTCGACCCACCGCATGGAATCGGTCGAGGAACTCTGCGATCATATTGCGCTGATTCACCGCTCCAAAAAAGTGCTCGACGGCACCAAGCGGGCCATCAAAGAGCAGTTCAAGACCCACACCTACCACGTTGAGTATCAGGGAACGCTCGACGATCTCCCGCCCGCTTTTACCGTGCTCAACACCCAGCCCACGGAAGACGATTTCCTGCGGGCCAACATCCGAATTCCGCCCGACGCGGCTGTCAACGACCTCATCCGGCACCTGCTCGACCGCGTGGCCGTCCGGTCCTTCGGCGAGAATATCCCCAGCATGAACGACATTTTTATTCAGGCCGTCGGCGAAAATAATGAGGTATCACGGACTTAAGTCCGTATGTCTTCAAACCTCAAAACGGATTGAAGTCCGCACGTCTTACTCACCTTAAAAACGGACTGAAGTCCGTGATACGCAACATGAACATCATTCTACTCATTATCAAG
This sequence comes from Spirosoma sp., assembly GCA_043737755.1. Lineage (GTDB taxonomy): Bacteria > Bacteroidota > Bacteroidia > Cytophagales > Spirosomataceae > Spirosoma. The sequence continues at coordinate 3,652 of JAYTAC010000141.1, read as the reverse complement.
CGCGAGTACTTAGTCCGGGTGCGCAAAAAGTCGTTTCTGGTCATGACTATTCTGGGACCGCTATTAGTGGCGGCTTTCTACGGATTGGCGGGCTGGGCGGCTATCGGCTCCATCGAACAGAAAAAAGTCGAGGTGGTCGATGAGAGCGGGCGGTTTGCTGGCAAGTTCAAAAACTCGCCTTCGCTGACGTTCTCGTTCGCCAACACACCCATCGCTGCGGCAAAAAAGGCGTTCCCCGAAAGCGGCAACAACGTACTGGTTTACATCCCGAAAAACGTGCTCAATGACTCGAAAGGCGTTCAGCTATTCGCCGAAAAAGGCGTCAGTTATGACCTGAAACTGAGCATCGAGCGGGCTATCGAAAAAGAAATCGAGAACGTCAAGCTGACCCAATCCGGCATCACGCGGCAGGTGATCGAGGCCGCCAAAGTCGACGTGGACGCCGAAACGATCAGCCTAAGCGACGAGGGCGAGAAGCAAAGCAGTGCCGGGGCGGCTTCGGCAGTCGGCATCCTGTCGGCTATCCTGATCTACATTACCGTTCTGATTTATGGGATGCAGGTGATGCGGGGCGTGGTGGAGGAAAAAACGAACCGGATCATCGAAATTATCATCTCGTCGGTGAAGCCGTTCCAGTTGATGATGGGCAAGATCGTGGGCGTGGGCTTAGTGGGCCTGACACAGTTCGTGCTCTGGATTCTGCTGACGGTTGTTATCACGTCGGCAGGCACGGCCCTACTCGGCAGTAAATTTACCGACCGGCCAACCGTTCAGGCGCAGGTGCAGGCCCAGACGGGTCAGCAGGCCGACGTGCCGCCTGGCATAACCAAAGCCGCCAGCAACCCCATTTCGGCATTTATCAGCTCGATTGGAAACCTGAATATCCCGCTGATTATCGGCTGTTTTTTGTTTTACTTTATCGGCGGCTACCTGCTTTACAGTGCGCTGTATGGAGCCATCGGAGCCGCCGTCGACAACGAAACCGACACCCAGCAGTTTATGCTGCCGGTCACGATGCCCATCCTGTTCTCGTTCATCATCGCGCAGTTTGTCGTCCGCGACCCCGACAGCAGTTTGGCGTTCTGGACGTCGATCATTCCCTTCACCTCGCCCATTATCATGATGGTTCGACTACCGCTGGGCGTACCGGGCTGGCAATTGGCCCTGTCGATGAGCTTACTGGTGCTCGGATTCATCGGCACAACCTGGTTAGCCGCCCGTATCTACCGCGTGGGCATCCTGATGTACGGTAAGAAACCGACGTACCGGGAACTGTCGAAGTGGATTTTCTACAAGGCTTAGATAATGGAACGCTGATCGTTATGATTTTTATGATTCAAAATGATCTTGGTTTATCATAAAAATCACAACGATCAGCGTTCCATTCTTATCTAAAATCCAATATCAATCACTAACGGGTCCACGTCCCATTTCTTCGTATTGAAATTGTACGTGGTTCGCGCCCCAAGCTCGAAAGGCGTTCGCAGCCGAAGGACGTTGAAAACGAACGTCACGTCGAAACCGGCGGTGCGGTAGGTACGCGTCCGGGTTTCGGTGCCCCGCAGCCGCCCGGCCGCATCGCGCACGTCGACCCTGCTCTGCCCCCGTGCCGCGTCGAAAAACCCGGCGGCTTTGATCCGTTGTACATACAGCAGCGGCCCCAGCGACCAGTGCATATCGGGCAGCGGCAGACGGTATTCGGCACTGCCCGTCAGGATACGGTCGTCGCTGACGTAAGCTTGTCCACGCGGGTAGAACACCGCCGGGCTGAAGCGGTAGGTATCCCGCGTTTGCTGCTGATACCCACCCCGGAACCGCAGCGAATGGTGCTTGCCCAAACCCGGAAAAAACAAGTTGCCCTGCATACCAAGCTGCTCACCGCTGAGTTGCCCACCAAAAGGCGTTGTCCGGTAGGTCGCTAAAATTGTTTGCCCCCAGCGCGGTCCCACGTCGCGTTTGCTCTGCCGGAGGAGCCGGAAGTAATTAAACCCATATGTCATGGCACTCAGCGACCCTGCCGATCCAACCTCCGTCACGGACTGAAACGGCAGATCATACCCGCTGACCTGTAGGTAGTTATAGTAGGTCGAGACGCTCATGTTTTGCGTGTACTTCGATTGGGTCAGCACCAGCGGCAGGCGAAACCCGGCCATCAGTTGGTTGTACTGCCATCGGTCGGAGCGAAGACTATCCAACGGCGACCTCCGGTCGATGTAGAGCGAGGTGTTGCGGTTGCCCCGCTGGAAACTCACGTCAATGATAGGATACAGGCCCTGATAACTCAGATTGGCAAAGAGAGCACCCGTTCGCTCAGCTTGATTGTAGACGTAGCCAACGCCAAGCTGCGTAGTGCTCAACAAATCCTGCGAATTCACTCCCACCGTCAACTCCTGCCCCGTCGATCCGATCACGGGTCCCCAGCTATACACATTGATGGCGTTGGCCAACCGCCGAAAGCGCGTCGGCACGTAAGACGTTTGGGTGGGAATCGTATCCGCCAATATCTGACGGGCTTCGGCCGCACCCGGTTCCGGTTTGACTAACGAGCTATCCAGCCGAGGGCCGAAGTGGCGCACGAGCATTGGACCAGCTTCGGGCGGGGCAGATGAAACAGGCGTCCACATCGTCGGGTCGAGCGGCATATCGGCGATACGATAGCCCCTGGCCGTGAAATCCTCGAACGCCAACCGGTTGCCCAATGGCGAAACGGCCGCGTGGTATCCCGCCAATGGTCGCGACGTGACCTGAAAAACGGCTTTCGTCCGCGTATCGACGGCGTAAATGTTGTCGATGCCCGACCGGGGCGAATTGTACAGCACGTAGTCACCCCACGGCTGCGGATTGCTCAGGTTATCGTTGGCGCAGGGCAGTAGGTCGATACGTGCACCCGTTTGACTGTCAATGCGTTGAATCGTTTTTTGGTCATTGCGTAACGTTACTGCCACAAGGGTGCGGTTGTCGGCTTGCCAGCGCGGATGCAGGTAATAATCGTTGTCGGGATTCGCGAGCGTGTTCAGGACATCCCCCGTTTTGGCGTCGAGCACCACTAACCGGGTTTTGTAGCGGTCAGTGGTTTCGACCACCACGAGTTTGGTATTGTCGGGCGAGAGGGCAAGGGCGATGTAGCGGGCGCGGTGGGCGGTCCGGCGGTTGGGCAGGCGGGTGCGTTTGCCCGTGGCCAGGTCGAGCAACCGGATGTTGGAGTAGATGCGCTGCCGCCAGCGCGGGTCGTAGCCAAACTCGATCCAGCCGACTTTAGCCCGCGTCGCCGACAGCATATACGAATCGTTGGGAAACCCCTGCACGAAAACGGTTTTTTCACGCCCCTGCTTGTCGAGCAAAACCAGCCGGGGCGTATCACCCAGACCACTTTTGACGCACAACACCGTCGAATCGGTCAGGAATTGCGGATACCGGTAATTCGTAAACACCGGTGCCCGTTTCCGATCCGGGTCGAGTACCCGCGCCTGCTCCACCCGGACCGGAAACGTGTCGGCGGGCGTAAGGGTCAGAACTTCCTGCTGCTTTTGCCACGTTTCGGTCAGGTCGTCCATCGTTTTTTGATACAGGCCTTCAGCCCGCGAACCCGTTTCGTTTTTGATGCTGACCGAGAACGCAAAAGGCCACGGAAACCGGTTGTAGTTCCGGTCCA
>JAYTAC010000140.1:0-1897 GCA_043737755.1 Spirosoma sp. | reverse complement strand
CCTTGCGCGATGGTGAGCAAGTGCCGGGTTGCCAGCTAACTACGGAAGAAAAGATTATTGTGGCTAAAGAATTGGAGCGGATGGGTGTCGACGTAATCGAAGCCGGTTTCCCGATTTCAAGTCCTGGTGATTTCCGCTCAATAGTTGAAATTTCAAAAGCTGTCACTGAGTCTACGATCTGTGCGCTCAGCCGGGCCGTGAAGGGCGATATTGATGCGGCTGGCGAATCACTTAAATATGCGAAGCGAAGTCGTATCCATACCGGGATTGGCTCATCCGATATTCACATCAGGAATAAATTTTCCAGCACCCGCGAGAAAATTCTTGAACAGGCCGTGGCAGCGGTTAAACACGCCAAAACGTATGTGGAGGACGTGGAATTCTACGCTGAAGACGCCGGTCGGGCCGATTTAACATTCCTTACTCAACTCACCGAAGCCGTTATAAAAGCCGGGGCCACCGTCGTGAATATTCCCGATACCACCGGCTATTGCCTGCCAGATGAGTATGGCCGCAAGATCGCTTACATCTATGAACACGTATCGAACGTTCATCAAGCCACTATTTCAATTCATTGCCACAACGATCTTGGTTTAGCTACGGCTAACTCGCTAGCGGGGATTATGAACGGGGCTCGTCAGGTGGAAGTGACCATGAACGGTATTGGCGAACGAGCGGGTAACACGGCTCTCGAAGAAGTAGTAATGGCCCTGAAGGTTCGAAAAGAACTGGACTTCTACACCAATATAGACGCAACCCGACTATTTCCTGTCAGTAATTTAATAGCCGAGATGATGAGTATGCCCGTGCAGGCGAACAAAGCCATCGTTGGCCGAAATGCGTTTGCTCATTCGTCTGGTATTCATCAGGACGGCTTTTTGAAGCATTCAGAAAACTACGAAATCATGAGACCCCAAGACGTAGGCGTCGATAAATCGTTGATTCTGCTCACAGCCCGGTCTGGTCGTCATGCCCTGAAACACCGGCTCGAACTCCTCGGCTACCGCTGCGACAAGCCTACATTGGACGGCATATACACCCGCTTTCTGGATATGGCTGACATTCGTAAAGAAGTAAACGACAAAGATTTGATAGAATTAGTACGTTGATTAATGCTGATTACCCCATTTTTGACCAGTTCAATAAGTCAATTTGCTACGAACAAAACGTAGGAATAGGCTGTTTCGCAGATGAGACTAATACACCTAACAACGAAAACCAATTTTGAACCATGGCACGACCTACCCCAAAATTAATTGACGCGTTGCGCCGTACCGCGCGTAGTTTGAAAGATGGTGCACCTTACCAGTGGGGCCACATGGGCGGCTGTAATTGCGGTAATCTTGCTCAAGAGCTTACCAAACTTAACCGTGATCAGATTCATCAATACGCTATGCAACGATACGGCGATTGGAATGAGCAAGTCGAAGATTACTGCTCAACCAGTCAGATGCCGATTGATCTTATAATAAACGAGATGCTCAACGCCGGATTGATGCTTGAGGATCTTAAGCACCTCGAAAAATTAGACGATAGACAGGTTTTGATACGCCTTCCACTCGAATCACGTCACTTAAAGCACAATGTCCGTGACGATGTTGTTAGTTACATGAAAGCTTGGGCAGACTTATTGGAAGAGCAATTTTTGGATAAGGTAATACTACCTGACTTTCAGGAAATGGCTTTTGCACAGTAAACAGTAAAAGTAGATTGCAAGCACTATACGCTCATTAACGGGAGCGTAAACGCGGAGTGCCGTTGGCTTTCGACTAACGGCACTCCGCGTTTACGCTCTCGTTAATGTCAACAGGTGGCACCTTCCTACTCTCCCGCCGGTGAAGGCAGTACCATCGGCAGTACGGGGCTTAACGGCTCTGTTCGAAATGGAAGAGGTGAA
>JAYTAC010000139.1:0-4852 GCA_043737755.1 Spirosoma sp. | reverse complement strand
AAGAAGTACAACAGAGACCAGGCATATCATCTGCTGAAAGACCAGCCAAAGCGGAAATACGATCAAGTGGCCGAACTGGTAACGGGTGGTTCGGGCATGACAACTGAACAAATTGCCAGCATCGCCCGCGTTCCAGTTAACTATGTCTACGCCGTTCACGCGGACCTGATCGACTACAGTTGGTAAGACCAAACTTGCGTTGGCTGTTCAGCAAATCCTTCATGGTCCTCCGGGGCAGTTTACCCTCCCGAATCAACTTCACTTCTTTTAAACCTTGTTCAATCTGAGCAAGCAATGGCTGGCCTTCCCCTCTTCTTCGGTAACAATGAGTGATTTAAGTTCCTGTCGCACACGCATGGGTAAAACTTTGTACTGCTCGTAGATGATTTGTGCAGTGCTCATAAACGGTTTTTTATTTGCTGATTACCTCCGGGCAAGTTTAGCGGGTTTTACTCACTGACGGGCAATTCTCATGACCAGCCAATCATCAACCTACTGCCTACTTCCTCGTCAACTGCCTGATAAACAAGTACAACGATGCGCCGATAGCCGTCAGCGACAGGATAATCGTCCAGACGGGGGTACGGTTGTTCTGCCACTCGTCGATTTTCATGCCTCCCCAAACGCCCAGCCCGATGGTGCCCAGCATTTGAAAGGCAATGCCGCTGAACTGCACGAATGAGGTCGTCTTTTCGGTCGTACGCTTTGTGTTATCGAGTTTGTCAGCTTCGTTCGGACGGTTTTGATCGGGTTCGTCGGGTGCATTTTCCATTGATTTCGGAGGGGCTGATACCATGTCAAGTGCAAAATTCGTTAATTTGGCCTGTTGTTCCATACGCCTGATCGCGCCCGAAACGTTTTGAGTACGAGTGCTCACGTTCAACCCCCGAATGTTCCGCTATTTTCCCCACCGATTCGTTTTGCTGCCAACAGTCCTTGTTTTGCTGACCGGGACACTGCTTTCATGCTCTCAATACAGCACCCGGCCCGTCAGCAAAGGATATCACAACCTGACGGCTCACTACAACGCCTACGTTATTGCCCGCGACCAAATCGCGGAGGCTGAGCAGACGCTGTTCAAAACGCGTCAGGAAAACTACAACCAACTCCTGCCGATTCTGCTGCCGGTAGATTCAATACGGGCGATGCCGGTAAAGCCGCAGCTGGACGATGCCATCAAAAAAGCGTCGCTCGTTCCCGAACGCCACCAAAACAGCAAATGGCTTGATAATTCCTACAACCTCATCGGTCGGGCGCGGCTGCTGAAACAGGATTTGCCCAACGCCATCGAGGTATTCAAGTACGTCAACACTAAAGGTACCGACGAAAACGATAAACACGAAGCGTTGGTGGGTTTGATGCGGGCCTACGTCGAAGCGGGCGATTACCCCAACGCGCTCAACGTGGCCGAGTACCTGCGCACCCAGCCACTCAACAAAACCAACACCCGCGACTTCTACCTGACCAAAGCATATCTGCACGAACGCAAAGGCGAGTACGTCACGGCGGTCGGCATTCTCGATGCTACCTTTCCGGTGCTCAAGAAAGGTGAATCGACTGCCCGGCTGCATCTCATCGCCGGGCAGCTTTACGACCTGATCGAGCAACCCGCCAAAGCCGTTGAGCAATACCGGCAGGTGCTGCTTTCGCGGCCCACCTACGACCAGTCGTTTTACGCCAATCTGTACGCCGTTCAGAGTAACGGTCTCACGGGCGATCAGAAACGTATGGCACAGTCGGCGGCTGCGTTCGGGAGTTTGCTCAACGACCGTAAGAATGCCGATCTGAAAGACAAAATATATTTCACGATGGGCCTGCTCGAAGCGCGGAGCGGTCGCATCGATCAGGCCATCAAGTTCTACAGCCAGTCGATTCAGGCGGCCGGGGCAAACACCACGCAGGTGCCGTTCACGTATCAGGAAATTGGTCGGCTGTATTTTGAGAAAAAAGCCGACTACGGGCGGGCAAAAGTATATTACGACAGTGCGACGGCGCTGCTGCCGAAGCAATCCCCGGATTACGCAGCCGCCCTGAGCCGCAAGAAAACACTCGATGAGTTCGTACAATACCAAACCACCATTCGCACCGACGACAGCCTGCTGACGCTGGCCCGCTTAGACCCGGCCGCGCTGGACAGGGTGCTGGAGAAAACGATTACGGACCGCCAGAAAGCCGACAAAGCGCAGGCCGACTTGGCCCGGCAGATCGTGGAGCGGGCAACGGGCGGTACGATCAATGCCGTGGCCGGAGCGACCAATTCCAACCTGACGCCCAACGAACGCTGGGTGCTCTACAACCCGGTGGCACTGAGTCAGGGGCGGCAGGACTTTTCGGTGCGCTGGGGCAACCGGACACTCGAAGACAACTGGCGACGCAGCAGCAAAGAGTCGTCGGAAGCGGTGGCGGCTACCAACAGCCCGCTCAACGGTGGCTCGACGGCTAACGGCATCAACCCGAACCCGGCCCTGCCGTCGGCTGGTGAGACACCGTCCGGCGGACTTACTGGCACCCCGGCCGGACCGGTGTCAGAGCGCAACAGGGAAAAAGACGCGTTACTGCGTCAGATTCCCGCCACGAAAGAAGCCCAGGTGCTGACCAATCAACGCATTGAAACCGCATTGTACAGGCTGGGGAAACTCTACAAATTTCAGTTGGACAAACCCGCCGACGCCATCCCGACGTTCGAGCAGCTACTGACCCGCTACCCCAACACGCTTCCCAAGCCGGAGGTGTACTACCTGCTGCACCTCTCGAACGAACAACTGGGGAAAGCATCGAGTTGGAAAGACAAATTGCTGGCCGAGTATCCCAACACGTCATACGCCCGGTTGACGGGACGAACCGCCACCCAATCGACCGACTCCGAAGCGCAGGCGCAGCGGCTTTACACCAACATTTACAAACTTTACACGGCCAACAACACTACCGAGGCATTAGCCCGCGCCGAGAGCGCACTTGGTACAATGGCCGGTTCGCAGTTAGAAGACAAATTATCCCTGTTGCGGGTTATGTTAATTGGCCGGTTACGGGGCGTGGATGCGTACCGGCAAGCCCTCAACGAATTCGTCCGCGATTATCCGGCCAGTCAACTGCTGCCCCGTGCGCGGGAAATGCAGGCCGCTGCCGACCAGCCAACGGCGAACAGGAAATAGGTTTCACTAATGATGAATGATGAATGATGAATGATTTACACCGGTAGTCACTCATCATTCATCGTTTATCATTCATCATTCCAAAATTGATGATTGACTTTGCTCCCGGCACCTACCGGTCTGTAATAAAAGGCCTCTGGCGGTTTTCATTAGCCGGTATTGCCCTGCTGGTGTTTTATGTGCTGGCCGTCAGCTACAATTTCTTCTGGCTCTTCGGCGGGATGCCCAACCTGAAAGCCCTCGAAAATCCCAAGAGCGAGGAAGCATCGGAAGTGTACACGGCCGACAATCAACTGCTGGGTAAATACTACGTTGAGAACCGGACGCCCGTCGAGATATCGCAGGTGTCGCCCAACGTCGTTTCGGCACTGTTGGCCACCGAAGACGCCCGGTTCGTGAAGCACTCCGGCATTGACCCACGGGCGTTGTTTCGGGCAGTAATCGGAGTGCTGTCGTTTCAGGATTTGTCGAGTTCGGGAGGTGGCAGTACGCTGACACAGCAGACGGCCAAAAACCTGTTCGATACCCGGCAGGAGGAACTGCGCGGGGCACTGGGAAACGTGCCGATTCTGAAGACGATCATCTCCAAAACCAAAGAATGGATTTTAGCCGTGCGGTTGGAGCGCAACTACACGAAGCAGGAGGTAATGATGATGTACCTCAACACCGTTTCGTTCGGCAACAATACGTACGGCATCAAAACGGCCGCCAAGACGTATTTCGGCAAAGAACCGTGGCAACTGAACGTGGAGGAATCGGCGTTGCTGGTGGGGCTGCTGAAAAATCCGACCTTCTACAACCCGCGCCTGTTTGAGGAACGGACCGTCAACCGCCGGAACGTGGTGCTGGGGCAGATGAAGAAGTACAAATTTTTGGATGATGTGCAGTTCGCCACCTACCGGAGAAAGCCGCTGAAACTCGATTTCAGCATCGAGAACCAAAACACAGGCATGGCGGCTTACTTCCGGTCGGTGATCCGCGACGACATCAAGCGATGGATCAAGCAGTACAACCAGGAGAACGGCACCGAACTCGACCTCTACACCAGCGGTCTGAAGATTTACACCACCATCGACTCCAGGATGCAGGCCTACGCCGAGGAGTCGGTGATGGCCAACATGCGCGACCAGCAGAAGAAATTCTACGAGCACTGGCGCGGCCGGAATCCGTGGGTGCAGAAAGACAATCGCACAAAAAAATACGTGGAAATACCGGGCTACGTGGAAGCGAGGGCTAAACAATCGGCCCGCTACAAGCAACTCAAAGCCGCGTATGGCAGCGATGAGAAAGCGATCTGGCGCGACATGCGGAAGCCCTCGAAAATGAAGGTGTTCGTCTACGGTGGTGCCCGCAACGAGAAGGACACGACGATGAGTCCGCTGGATTCGATCAAATACTACAAGCGGCTGCTCAACACGGGCTTTATGTCGATGGACCCGCGTTCGGGCTATGTGAAAGCGTGGGTGGGCGGCATCAACTTCAAACACATGAAGTTCGACCACGTCCGCCAAAGCCGACGCCAGCCGGGGTCGACTTTCAAACCGTTTGTGTACCTGACGGCGATGGATCAAGGTTTTGTGACGCCGTGCAGCCAGCTCACCGACCGCCCGACGGTGTTTGCCCATGGCGAAGACAACAACAACGGGCCGCCGTGGATGCCCAAAAACTCGACGGGCCGCTACAGCGGGCAGAGTTTGTCG
>JAYTAC010000138.1:0-4854 GCA_043737755.1 Spirosoma sp. | reverse complement strand
CCTGGGGCGACTAGTGTCCCCGTTGGTCTTGAAAAAGACCAGCACGGGCAGTTCTTCTTCGTCAGCCTGCCCACAAAGTTGCTCATAACACTGCTGCCAGTGAAGCCGCTCTGGAGCAACGATGGGGCCGGGCCGACTGGCTTTGTAGGCTTCCAGCAGGTAGCTGTGCATGGCCTTGGCCCACAGAGAACCCTGCTCTATCAGAGCCGCCAGTTCCCGCAACAGATGCGCCCCGCATAAAGCGTGACGACCTTTGCCCGCCTTGAAGTACGAGGCCCAACAGTCATGGACGGTCCAGTTCAGGCAATCCCCAAAGACACTTTGAGCTGACAAGAGGGCCTTTTGTCCCCGGTTTGGATGGATAAACAAGTGGGTATAGTACTCATTACTGGCCACATGTAGCCACTGCAACTTCCCGCCCACCCGCACGCCGGTTTCATCAAAATGACAAACCGCCGCCACTTTAAGCTGCTCTTTAATCTGCGCTTCGATGGGCACCAACTGCTCATCAAGCGCGGTCTGGACACCGACCAGCGTGGCGGGGTTGTAGCCATACCCCGTCAGGTCAGCCCAGAACTGGCGGACTTTGGCAAAGGGAACGCGGTAGTCCACCTTCAAGAGCACACTTTGTGCCTGAATCCGGGATCCGTATTGCACGGGGGCATCTACCCCAGCGGGGAACTGACCCGTGAGCACGCAGCCACAAGCGCATTGGTGGGCTACGAGTTGATGTTCCTCCACAAAGAGCCGGGGCTGAGGCAGATCAAACACCTGTCGGCGGGCCACCACCTGGCCCGGCCCCTGAAGTGGCAAGCCACACTGGTGGCATTGAGTAGCTTGGTGAATGTGGAGTAGATCAGGTTGGTCGACCAAGCGGAGTGTCTTGCCAGGATGGCCGGGTTGTCCGCCGGGTTTTCTGCCAGCTTGTTTGGGTAGAGCAGGCTTGATGAGGGGCTTTTTAGTCAACCCGTCAGACGAAGGAGGCTTATGGGAGTTGGCCGAGCTTTGTGCCAGCCGAGTCCGTAGGTCCGTATTCTCCATCTCTAAGTCCTGGACACGGGCTGTCAACCGTTGGACTTCAGCTAGCAAGCTGTCAATCAACGCCTTTGGTTCTCCAATGTCTGTGGTCTCTATCACAAGAACGTATGAGCAAATTGCGTACCTAAACAGTTACGATCGGGCTTTGTTCGTTCTACTCTTAATTTCTTACTCACCCACTTTTAAACTCCGCTGCCGGACGGCCTCATAGAGCACCACGCCCGTAGCGACGGATACGTTGAGTGAACCAACAGCACCCAGCAGCGGAATCTTGACGTGATTATCGACGATGCGGAGCAGTTCGGGCGAGATGCCGTCCTCCTCCGACCCCACAATCACGGCCATCGGGCCGGTCAGGTCGGTGGTGCGCTCGTAGAGGTCGCGGGCGGATTTTTCGGTGCAGGCAATCACCTGAATGCCGGACTCCTGCAAATACTTCACGGTTTCGGTCAGGTCCGGCTCGCGGCAAACGGAGATGTGGTTGAGTGCCCCCGACGAGGTTTTCATGGCGTCGGAGTTGATGGCGGCAGCACCCCGGCCCGGAATCACGATGCACTGAATGCCGGTGCATTCGGCGGTGCGGGCAATGGCCCCGAAGTTGCGGACGTCGGTGATGCGGTCGAGGAGCAGGAAAAACGGCACTTCACCCCGCTCAAACACATCGGCGATGACGTTGGAGAGTTTCACGTACTGAACCTGCGCAATCAGGCAAACGACGCCCTGGTGGTTTTTGCGCGTCAGGCGGTCGAGCCGCTCCACGGGGACGCGCTGAATGGTGACGCGGTTCTGGAAAGCGAGATTCTGAATGTCGGGGTTACTCAGCCCCTTTTCCATGTACAGCTTGTCGATTTGCTGATCGGACCGGAGCGTTTCCAGCACCGACTGAATGCCGAACACCATCTCGTCGGGTCCGGGGCTGAACTGCGGTTTTGCGGTGTACTGTTTACGTTGATCGGGGCGATTTACTCGCGGATTGCGCCGGTTCTCCATGCTTCGACTATCGGGTACCAAATCGGCTGGTATTCAATGTAACGCACCAGTTCGTAATGATCCTCAACAAATTGATTCGGTTTTTTGGTAAAGGTAAAGTTTATCTCCGACACACTCGCCCGGCGATTATACACCCACACCTCCCGCTCCCGGTTGCGCTGCACGCGGTCGGGTGCCCCCAGCACGATGTAGATCATGCCTTTGTCGGTTTTCCAGCCTTCTTTGTAGCTGGTAAACAGCCGGTTGGCTTCCTCGACCCGATCGAAATAGGCCTTCAGCGTTCGCCGGGCCACTTCTTCATTGCCCGACATCAGACTCAACCAATACCGGTCGAACGCTTTTTTGGTGTCCTGCGCCTGGTTCAACTCGCTCACTTCGGTGCTCGTGCTCACATACATCACTGGCTTGATGAGGGTTTCGGGACGGGTCAGTTTCGGGAAGCGTTTGTCGACTACCACTACCCCGATACCATTGGCGTCAGTGGTGTCTTCCATGAAATAATACAGTCCTTCTTTGGGCAGCGAAAACGGCTGACCGGTCGTGATCGTCAGCGTCGAGTCGATGGTGAGCGATTTGGGAGTCGGGCGGGTGGCCGTATTCATGGGCGACGAAGCTGCGTCGAACTCGTGTTTGTAACGGACCCCGAACAGCGTTTTGCGCGTACCGGCTACGTCGCCAATCACAATCGTCTCGCCCACGTTGGCGTAATTCTTCAGTTGGGGCTGCTTACCGTCGGCGTCGAGCAGGGCGAACCGGTCGCTTAGTTTCGGCGATTTGAACCGCACGGCGAGGTCGTTACGGGCTTTGGTGCCGGTGTTCGTTTCGGTGATTTCGGTCAGCAGAATCGCACTGGTCGTTTCTTTGCTGCGTTTGGCGTCGAAGGTCAGCGTGAGGTGATCGCCCTGCCGACCCACCGATTGCGCATTGAGCACCACGTTGCCGTAGCCCAGCCGGTCGCGGTTGTTGTAGTCGGGATACATGACGTAGGCAACCTGAAAATGCTGGCTGAACGCAACGGGGTCAACAACCGGCTCCCCGTCGGGTGCTTTGGCGGTCAGGTCCATGTACACCCGAACCGTGCTGCTGTCAATAGTCAGAAACTTGCCCTTGATCGACGTGACGACCCATTCGGCTGCCGACTTTGACGTCGCCACCGATCCCGTGCTGGTTGCGGGACCATCGCCCGACCGAATTGGTGCTGTTCCCGACGGAGCATCCCGGCGGTCGTCGCGCCGGGCCGGATTGGTTTGGGCCGATTGTGGGGTAGTCGACTGGGCGGTCCGGCGGTCCGGGCTGCGCTGTTCGGTACGGGCCTGAACGCCCGCCCGCCGGTCATATTCGGCGTTAATGCGGTCCTGCCGTGTTTTCTTACTCGATGAACAGGAAGCCGACAGGATGGTGAGAAGCAGTAGAGCGGAAACGATACGCATATAAAACACTGATCGTGTGTGATGTAGAGAAAAGTAATCTTTGCTGAAAACAGTCTGAAAAAGCCATTTCAGACTGTCTACTACTAACGAAAAAAGCACCCCGTTCGGGTTATGCGGGCGGCTCAATTTTTCTTTGGGTACGCAAACCAGTAATTTCGTGATACGAATTACACATTTACCGTGGCAAACGAATGTACAAAACCACCGAGATAACCTCCGCCGAGATCGCATCCGACAATCCCGTTCACCAGCGGCTGCTGTTTCCATACGTCGAAGCAGCCGGTATGGTGAGCGGCAACGTACTCGAAATTGGGTGCGGCTGGGGCCGGGGGCTGGACCTGCTCACCAAAGCGGCCAACCACTACACGGGTATCGACAAGAACGAGGAACTCATCAACGCGCTCCGTGCCGAGTATCGAAACGCCACATTCACAGCCGCTAACATACCACCACTCAGCACGTTAGTCGATGATACGTTTGATTACATCGTGACGTTTCAGGTGATCGAGCACATTCAAAACGACGACCTGTTCATCCGGGAAGCACATCGGGTCCTGAAACCGGGCGGTAAACTGCTGCTGACGACGGTCAATAAATCATTTTCGCTGACGCGCAACCCCTGGCACGTTCGGGAATACGACGCCGATGGGCTTAAATCGCTGATGGGAAAGTACTTCGCATCGGTCGATACGCGCGGGATTCACGGCAACGACAAGGTGATGACGTACTACGAGCAGAACCGGGAATCGGTGAAAAAGCTGACGCGCTTCGATTTCTTCGACCTGCAACACCGCCTACCCCGCCGATTGCTACAAGTGCCCTACGACCTAATGAACCGCCTGAACCGCAACCGGCTCCTGGAAGCCGACGGTATTGCCGCCGAAATCATCCACACCGATTACCTCCTCAGCAACGACCCCGCCGGGAGCCTGGATTTTTTCTATGTAGCGACAAAGTGACGAGTATAGTTTTCAGGTGTTTGCGTGCGTAAGTTTATGGCTCACTCACGGGCTGCTGCTTGACCAATTTAATTGTTGGAGGTTAGTTAGACCCAGAAAGGTATCACGGACTTCAGTCCGTACTTGAATACGGACTGAAGTCCGTGATACCTTTCTAACAAGACTGACAAATACGCTGAAAGCTAAATTGATGAAACACTACTTATCAACTGATGTTACGCTAAGCCCATTCCTGGATATTGGCTGAGTTGATTTTTGAGGACGGTCAGTTCAGCAAAAGCCGCTTGCATGGCTTTGAGGTACAAGCGTCCTTTCAAGGCAAAATGATTCGTATTGGTTGCCAGCCGCAGACGCTCTAACTTGAGGTAAGCGCAAATGCTGGCAAAAAGATGGTTGGCTTGAGTACGATGAGTGCGCGTGGGCGATTTCTCCAGCGA
>JAYTAC010000137.1:0-1900 GCA_043737755.1 Spirosoma sp. | reverse complement strand
AGCAAATTCCTCCACGTTGAATTGTTTCAATTTAGTCGGAGAACGGTGATTTAGAATTCTAACGTAATCACCAAACTGGTCATCTAATGCTGTAAACTGGACGTAGCCGTATCCCAAATCAAGTCCTAACGGAACTTCCCAAATAAGTCCTAAATAACCATTCTCCAGTTTCATAGAATAGGATTTTGTTTGCTCGTTCCGGTATCTATAAGGAGATACGCCAGTCTCATCAGCCAACAATCAGACGCAGTTTCAAGCACTGTAGATTTGCCAACCCTCGCGCTGACAAAGCCCCGCCGGGTGGTACTTTTGCCCAATATGCGTTATTTTATTGAACTCTCGTACCGGGGCACGGCCTACCACGGCTGGCAGGCGCAGGCCAACGGCGTCAGCATTCAAACCACCATTGAAGCGGCACTCACGCAGCGGTTCGGGCAGCCGATGTACATCCTCGGCAGCGGCCGGACCGACGCGGGTGTTCACGCCGAACAGCAGTTCGCCCACCTCGACGCAGCGGAGCCGCTGCCTCTGTCCGACGCGCTGATTTACTCGCTCAACTGCATCCTGCCCGACGACATCGCCATCCGCAGCATCTTCCCCGTCCGGCCCACCGACCACGCCCGGTTTTCGGCTACGTCGCGCTATTACCAGTACCACATCACCCGCCATAAAAACGTGTTTCAGAGTGGCCTGACGTACCATTTTCGGCCGGAGTTGGACGACGCGCTGATGAACGAGGCTTGCCAGCGGCTGCTCCAGACGACTGACTTCAAGAGTTTCAGCAAGGCCCGCGCCGACGTCACCCACTTCCGCTGTCGGCTCGACATGGCCCGTTGGGAGCGCATCGGCGACCGGCTGACGTTCCACATCCGGGCCAACCGGTTTTTGTGGGGGATGGTCCGCACGATTGTCGGGACGATGGTCGAGATTGGGCAGGGGCGGATGAGTCTCGACCAGTTTGAGACCATCATTCGGGCCGAAGACCGTGCCGTAGCGGGCCGGGCGGCTCCCGCCAACGGGCTGTATCTGATGGAGGTAACGTATCCGGCGGAGGTGCTGGCCGGGCGGGTTCTGTTTGACTAAATCGATTTCTTTCTCAGCCTAAAACACCGTCTTTCAATCCAAAACCAATCTTGATATGACAACCCCCGACGAGAATTTCGACGCCCTGCACCTCCAATTGCCACCCGCCCCCGCGCCCAAAGGCGTCTATAAACCCTGCCTGATTGTCGGCCATTTCATCTACGTATCGGGGCACGGACCGTACCTGCCCGATAATAGCCTGATGACGGGGCGAATCGGGGAAGAGGTTGACATGGAATTCGGGAAGCAGGCGGCTCAGCAAACGGGATTAGCTATTTTGTCGACCCTGAAAGCCACACTCGGCAGCCTGAACCGGGTGAAACGCGTGGTCAAGATTCTGGGCATGGTGAACTGCATCGGTAGCTTCGCCGAACACCCGAAAGTTATCAATGGCTGTAGCGAACTGTTTGCCAGCATCTGGGGAGAGGAACATGGCGTTGGGGTGCGAAGTGCCGTGGGGATGGGGTCGCTGCCGGGCAATATCTCGGTGGAGATCGAAGCGATGTTTGAACTCGATGAGTAGCCCCGGCACCGTGGAATCGGGAGAAACCGTCCGTCCCCTGCTTTCCCGTGCATGAACACATTTGCAGCGGCCCCCGCGTTTCTCTCCGACGATTTCCTGCTCCAAACTGAAACCGCCCGGCGGCTTTATCACGACTACGCCCGGTCGATGCCCATTATCGACTACCACTGCCACCTGCCGCCCGACCAGATTGCGCAGGACCGGTGCTTCGAGACCATCACCCAGCCGTGGCTCTACGGTGACCATTACAAGTGGCGGGCCATGCGCACCCACGGCATCGCCGAACGCTACTGT
>JAYTAC010000136.1:0-1900 GCA_043737755.1 Spirosoma sp. | reverse complement strand
TTACCTTTGCCCCTCATTTCAAACCGATTAGATACAATGTTTCCCAATAACTACGAGACGGTGTTCATTTTAACTCCCGTTTTATCTGATATTCAGATGAAGGACGCCGTTGACAAGTTTCGCAAAGTGCTGACCGACAACGGTGCGGAACTCGTTCACGAAGAAAACATGGGTCTGCGCAAGCTCGCTTATCCCATCCAGCACAAAAACACGGGTTACTACCAGCTTTTCGAGTTCAAAGCCCCCGGTACGACCATCGAGAAACTCAATACCGAGTATCTCCGCGACGAGCGCATCATCCGTCACCTGACGATCTCGCTCGACAAACACGCCGTGTCCTACAACGACCGGAAACGCAATGGCTTAGTGGGCAGGAAGAAACAAACCGAAAACGCCGGAGAAGGCAAGTAATCATGAGTCTGCAAAACGAATCCGTCTCGAAAACCGAGAACCGTAAAAAATACGACCGCTTCAAAAAAGCCGGTATCAAATACATCGACTACAAAGACGGCAACTTCCTGCTGAAGCTGCTCAACGAGCAGGGCAAAATTCTGCCCCGCCGGTTGACCGGCACCACCCTGAAGAATCAGCGCAAAGTAGCCCAGGCCGTTAAACGCGCCCGTCATTTAGCCATCCTGCCGTACGTCGGCGACTCCCTGAAATAGCCATGAACATCATTCTGAAAACTGATATCGCCGGCTTGGGCTACAAGAACGACACCGTGATGGTGAAGCCCGGCTTCGGTCGTAATTACCTGATTCCGCAGGGATTTGCCATGATGGCGACTGACTCGAACAAGAAAATTGTTGCCGAGAACATTCGCCAGGCGGCTCACAAAGCCGAGAAAGTGAAAACGGAAGCTCAGACCATTGCCGACGGCATTGGCGAAATGGTGCTGGTGATTCCCGCCAAAGCGGGCGAAAGTGGCAAAATTTTCGGCCGCGTCACCAACACGCAGGTAGCAGACGCCCTGCGCGAGAAAGGCTTCGAAATCGACCGCAAAAAGATCACGGTCGACGACGTGAAAAGCCTTGGCGCATACGAGGCCTCGCTTGACCTGCACAAGGACGTGAAGCATAAAGTAAAATTTGAGGTAGTAGCAGCCGACTGATTGTCAGCGTATTCAAAGAAAAACTCCGGTCTTACTGGCACAAGCCAGTCAGTACCGGAGTTTTTTTGTAGCCCTGCCAGTGAGCGGCAGGCCCTGATAGTGGCTTACTGTTAAACTGAAAAAGCCACTACCAGGGCCTGTCGGCCACTGGCAGGGCTGCGACGATGTGTCACACGACCGACAGTACCTGATACGCCAATTTATTAAACGTTACGACGTCGCCCGCCCGGTGGCTCGTCAACGCGGCAGCAACAGGCGAAGCGGGCGAAACAGCAAAGCAATTCAATCCGTCGATTGCCAGCTTACCCGCGCTGATGCTGATGAAAAAAGTGCCCCGATTCGTGGTGACCAAACTGCCGGGCTGCGCCGTATCGTATTGCTTGTCTACGTTCAGCCGGGTCAGTTCCTGCTCCATTTTCCGGGCTTCGGCCAGCAGTTGGGCGTAGCGATCACGTTCGAGTTGAGCCATTGCCCGACCGGTTTCGTATTTGTCGCCCGCGCTGCTTTTGGATTCGGAGTTGGCCGACTCCTGAGCGGATTCCATCGCCTGCCGGGCCGTGTCGATGCGCTGTTGAACGTACTGCTGACAGCGGGCGTACAGGTTTTGCTTGGTGCTGAGGGGATTGGCAGTCATGTTGTTTTCTCAAGAAATGCTACAGTGCCAGTTCCGTGCAATCGACACCGACAACTCGCATCACCGAACACTCCACCTCGATGATGAAGTCGATTTCGTCGGTGCTGTAGTGTAGCACGTCCCACGTATCGACGTACGCCTGAATGCTGTCTTTA
>JAYTAC010000135.1:0-4858 GCA_043737755.1 Spirosoma sp. | reverse complement strand
ACGGTGAACCCGGCCAAAGGAGACAATCCACCCACCGCCCCCTTTGGCATCACGGGGGTGACCACGGTGAGCTGCACGATGCTCTCGGCAGGCCAGCGTCAGCTTAGCTTTACACCCCAGTACGCAGGCACCAACGGTCAGCCCATCAGCTTCTCGGTGGCCAATGAGTTGTCGCCTACGACCGCACCGGGTCCCTACACCCTGAAGGTCTACACCGACAACCCCACCATCACCCTCAAAGCTATCCAGCAAGGCACCACCGGCGAGGTCAGTTTCGCTTACAACTGGTTAGCCGCCTGCAACACGGGTAAGCGAATTGGAGTCACCGAACCCGTTAGCCCGTTCAGGCTTCAGGTGCTGGGCAATCCGGTTCAGGAGCAGGTGCGGGTGCGCATCAGCGGGGCCGACGGGCAAGCCGTGCGGCTGCGGCTGACGGACCTGCGGGGCCGGGAGTTGGAAAGCCGCCTGATTGAGCCGGTCAGTGCCGCCGACGAGCAGCGCTTCGATCTGCGGCAGGCGCCAGGGGGGGTGTTGCTGTTGCAGGCCATCAGCCAGGGTCATACCCAACTCGTCAAGATCATCCACCAGTAAGCAGTCTGCGGGATGAACCGGCCGAACAGTGCACTAAAGAACTGCTTCTAATCACACCCGTTCCCGTAGTTGAAGGCCGCGCTCCGTACTAACGGGCGCGGCTTTTTTTGGGCGGTAATTTTACCGTTCGGCGAGGGCGGGCAAAGTCGCCGGGCAGCCGTTTGTGGTGTTCCCGCTGGATAATGTACCGCCCCATTGCGGCAGTGACCCGCAAACAATTTCCTATATTTGCGGAGTTTATAGTAGCAGTAAACAGCGTTCGGGCCGCCCATCAGCTCAGCATTTCATCGAACATCGGCTGCTAACCGACCTATTGCCAACCACCTAACATTCACTGCATGAGTCTCCTGCTGTCAATCGTGATGCCGGCTTACAACGAAGAAGAAGTTATTGACGTTGTTGTCAAGCAGTGGACCGACTTGCTGACCCGCCAGTTTCCTACTCAGGAAACCCGTCTGATTGTCGTCAATGACGGCTCCCGCGACAAAACCGGGGCTATTTTAGACCAGATTAAAGACCGTTACCCAAAATTAGTGGTTGTGCATCAGCCCAACGGCGGGCACGGCAACGCCGTGGTGAATGGCTACCGAAAAGCCGTTGCCCTCGACTCGGAGTACGTGTTCCAAACCGACAGCGACGATCAGTTCATCACGGATGATTTCGCTAAACTCTGGGCAAGACGCAACGAGTCATCGTTTATTCTGGGCTACCGTGAGGAGCGTTACGACGCCCCGGCACGGCTGGTTATCACCCGGATTCTGCGCATGAGCATCGCCCTCATCTACGGCACCTACATCATGGACAGCAACATTCCGTTCCGGCTCATCCGGGGGTCGCTGCTGCGGAAACTGCTGGCTCAGCTACCAAACCCGACACCGTTCGCGCCCAACATTTTCTTAGCCGTTATGGCCAAAAAAGCGGGTCATAATACCTTCGACATCCCCATTACGCACAAAGAACGCCTGACGGGAACGGTGTCGATTCTGAAGTGGAAACTGCTGAAAGTCTGTATCCAAAGCTTCGGCGAACTGGCGCAGTTCCGGCTCGACCTCGGCACTAAAGTAAAGGCACTTAAACAACCAGAGCCGGTAGCGGCATAACAGAAAAGTTTGTGGTTTGTAGTTTATGGTTCGTAGTCCCGGCGGGGAACCGCAACGACAAACCATAAACTACAAGCCACGAGCGACAACTCAACTCATGAAGTACAAATACGTTATCATCGGCTCGGGGCCGACGGGGCTCGGTGCCGCTTACCGCCTGAAAGAATTAGGCATCACGGATTTTATCGTTTTAGAGAAGGAAAACCGCATCGGCGGCCTGTCCAAAAGCTACGTCGACGAAAAGGGATTTACCTGGGATATTGGTGGCCACGTTCAGTTTTCGCACTACACGTACTTCGACAACCTGATGAACGAAGCACTCGGCGAAGACGGCTGGTTCAATCACCAGCGCGAGTCGTGGGTGTGGATCGAGAACCGCTTCGTTCCGTATCCGTTCCAAAACAACATCAAGTACCTCACGCCCGAAACAATGTGGAAATGTCTCGAAGGCATCATCCAAAACTACAAGCATCCGACCAACGTTAAGCCCGCCAACTTCCGCGAGTGGATTTTAGCCACCTTCGGAACGGGTCTCGCCGAAACGTTCATGTTCCCTTACAACTACAAGGTCTGGGCATATCCGACGGAAGAGATGAATGCCGTTTGGGTGGGTGAGCGCGTAGCCGTGACGGACCTGCAACGGGTGACGAAAAATATCATTTTCGACCAGGACGATTTCTCGTGGGGGCCCAACAGCACGTTCCGGTTCCCGAAAACGGGCGGTACGGGCAGCGTCTGGGATTCCGTGGGTCGGCTGATTGGTGCCAAATACGTCAAACTGAACACCACGGTCGACAAAGTGATCGGGCCGGAGAAACGGATCATTCTGGCTGATGGTGAGGAAGTTGAGTATGAGCACCTGCTGAGCACGGTTCCGCTCGATATTTTCACCCGCAAGGTGGAGGGACTCGACGCGCAAACAGTGGAAACGGCGCAGGGACTGAAGCACTCGTCGACTAACGTGGTCGGCATCGGGTTGAAAGGCCAGCCGAAAGAAAGCCTGAAAACGATGTGCTGGATGTACTTCCCGGAATACAACAGCCCGTACTACCGCGTCACGGTCTTCTCCAATTACAGCCCCAACAACGTCCCGGACATCACCCAAAACTGGTCGCTGATGACCGAGACGAGTGAATCGTCTGCCAAGCCGGTCAACCGCGAAACGCTGATTGCCGACACCATCCGGGCACTGAAAGAAGACCAGTTGATCGAATCGGAAGACGACGTTGTCTCGACCTGGCACATGGCCTTCGAGTACGGGTACCCAACGCCCTCGGTTGAGCGCGACGGCATTCTGAAAGCCGTGCTGCCCAAATTGGAGCCATTCGGAATTTATTCGCGCGGGCGGTTCGGGGCCTGGAAATACGAAGTCAGCAACCAGGATCACTCGCTGATGCAGGGCGTCGAATGGGCCAACCGCGTCGCCACCAACGTCCCCGAACTGACAATGCCCTTCCCCGAAACGGCGAATGCCATGTGGGGGAGATAAAAGAGTTGATAAGTCGTAACGGGGCCGCCCGTGCGGTCGTAGTAGTCGTAAGTTTGTGCCGCGTCAGTTCCGGTATCGACACTTACGCTTACTACGACTTACGGCTTTTACAGCTTTTTTGCGATTTCTTCATGAATAAACGTCTCTGGCTTGGTATCGGGTTGATTTTGCTGCTGGCGGGCGGCTGGCTTGGCTACCGGTACTGGCGACCGTCGGGCCGCACGGTCGGGTCATTGGTGCCGCCGGGTGCGCTGCTCGTGCTGGCCAGTAATCAGTTGCAGGATACGGTGTCGGCCCGGACGCTGCGGACGGAGATTTCACTGCGCCAGATACCCGTTTTCAACGAAGCCCGGCAGCGGCTCGACCAGTTCCTGTATGCCGCAGCCGACACGGCCACCGTGCTGAAGTTTATTACCGGCAAAAATATCCGCTACTCGCTCCACGCGCTCTCCAAAAACACCCTCGACCTCATCTTCTACGTGCCCCTCGGCCCTGGCGATCAGTCGTTTGTGACCCGGTTGACCAATCCCGATCCGCGTCGGTATCGAGTGCTCAACCACACGTTTGCCGGGGAGAAAATTTTGGATTTGGTGGCGAGGGGCAACGAACCCGTTGGCTCCTTCATTCTGACCGATAACGTGCTGGTGGGCAGCGTGTCGGGTATCCTGATCGAGAACGTGGCGAAGCGGATGCACCAGCCACTGACGCGGTCGCAGCCCGATCCGGGTTCGCAAATCGACGCCGACCACGGAGCAGGACTGTCCGTACGGCCTGAGATTTTACAGTCGCTGTTCACCAATTCGGGGTCGCTGATCCGGTTGTTCTTACCCGAACGGCTGACGCTCCGCTTTCGTCCGTCGGCCTCCCGGCTGCAATTAGTTGGTTACGCAGCCAGTGACATTGGCAACCGGCGCGACGTGGCCGCTTTGTTCGCGGGACAAACACCCCGGCGCGTCGCCCATGCTGACCTGATTCCGCAAACGACGGCCACACTCTACCACATTGGCATCAGCGACGCCGGTCGTTTCGGCCGGTCGATGAGCACCCTGCTGGGGTCGGCCTCCAGCGATTTCCTGCGCGACCGGTTCAGTCAGATTGCCCCAGCTACCGGCGCGTTATACCGGGTATTGGACTCCGATATTTTATTGTGCCGACTGGAGTCGCCAACCGACTCGCCCCGGCAAGTGCTGGTACTGAGCGGCCGCGACGCCCGGCTACTCGCCAACGCCTACCAGCAGATCGCTTACCGCGCCGGAGCCAGGGCCGCATCGCCAAAAACGTTTCTGGGCCATAAAGTCCTGCTGCTGAACGTACCCGAATTACCCGCGTCGCTGTTCAGCAGCTTGTTTTCGGGCTTTCCCCAAAGCTGGATTACGCAGCACAACTCGGCATTGGTGGTTGCCAACAGCGAAGAGTCCATGCAGGATTACCTCCAGCAGGTTCAGCGCGGGGATATCTGGTCGGCCGACGAACGACAGGCCGATTTACTGAACAATACGCTGCGCCCGGCCAATTTCACGGCCTACGTCCGGCTGAACCGAACGCCTACTACCCTATCGGCGGGCTGGCCGGTGGCGTGGCAAAACCTGCTCGGTCATCAGGACGTGGCCGGTACAAACCCGACCGAACCGGTGCCGCACCGGCGGACCGGCCGGAGCGACGGCCCGAACGCGACAGG
>JAYTAC010000134.1:0-11670 GCA_043737755.1 Spirosoma sp. | reverse complement strand
GAAAGGCAGTAAACAATAGTAGTGCGGCAACGTGATAGCGTGTACGTAGCATCCGACGAGAAGAGTTGTGCCCGAAAACTAATGATTTGGGATGATACATATGACAACTACCGGGTTAAATGATATTAAACTAATTCACGGGCTGCACTCGCTCCGTCATCGTCGTCAATCCCGGCAATGACCAATCGCTTACTTGGCCTTACGCCCTTTTTCGCCTATTTTTGCGGTCCCAACCAATGGGTAACAGTTCAATAAGCTACAGCACATACAAATGATTACGGCAACGGCAGTCAATAAAGGTAAGATTACGCAGATAATCGGGCCGGTCGTGGACGTGAGTTTCGAGGGCGAAGGCTCCCGGATTCCCGCCATATTGGACGCGCTCAAAGTAACCAAAGCCAACGGGCAGCAGGTGATTCTGGAAGTGCAGCAGCACCTCGGCGAAGACCGCGTTCGGACCATTGCGATGGACTCGACCGACGGACTGTACCGGGGTATCGACGTTTATGACCTCGGTCACCAAATCACGATGCCAACCGGCGACGGTATCAAAGGGCGGCTGTTCAACGTGGTCGGCGAAGCTATCGACGGTATTCCGCAACCCAAAACCACGGGCGTCGGTCTGCCGATTCACCGGGCATCCCCCCGTTTTGAAGACCTTGCCACCTCGACTGAAGTGTTGTTCACGGGGATCAAAGTAATCGATTTGCTCGAACCCTACGCCAAAGGCGGTAAAATCGGTCTGTTCGGTGGTGCCGGGGTGGGCAAAACCGTGCTGATTCAGGAACTCATCAACAACATTGCCAAAGCATACGCCGGTCTGTCGGTGTTTGCCGGGGTGGGCGAGCGCACCCGTGAAGGAAATGACCTGCTCCGCGAAATGATCGAAGCGGGTATCATCCGCTACGGCGACGCCTTCAAGCACTCGATGGAAGAAGGCGGCTGGGATCTGACCAAAGTGGACATGGACGAGCTGACCAAAAGCCAGGCGACGTTCGTATTTGGTCAGATGAACGAGCCGCCGGGTGCCCGCGCCCGCGTAGCCCTGTCGGGTCTGACCATTGCCGAGCACTTCCGCGACGGCGACGGCGAAGGTGCCGGTCGTGACATTCTGTTCTTCGTCGACAATATTTTTCGCTTCACGCAGGCGGGTTCCGAGGTATCAGCGTTGCTGGGCCGGATGCCCTCGGCCGTGGGTTACCAGCCCACGCTGGCGACCGAGATGGGCGTTATGCAGGAGCGGATTACGTCGACAAAGCGCGGTTCGATTACGTCGGTTCAGGCCGTTTACGTACCAGCCGATGACCTGACCGACCCCGCCCCGGCAACGACCTTTGCTCACTTAGACGCCACGACGGTGTTGAGCCGGAAAATTGCCGAATTGGGCATCTACCCCGCCGTTGATCCGCTCGACTCCACCTCGCGCATTCTGAGTGCCGAAATTCTCGGCGATGAGCACTACAACACGGCTCAGCGCGTGAAGGAGATTCTGCAACGCTACAAAGAATTGCAGGACATTATTGCCATTCTGGGTCTGGAAGAACTCTCGGAAGATGATAAACTCGTGGTGAGCCGCGCCCGCCGGGTACAGCGTTTCCTGTCGCAGCCGTTCTTCGTGGCCGAGCAGTTCACGGGTCTGAAGGGTGTGCTGGTGCCTATCGAAGATACGATCAAAGGCTTCAACGAGATCATCGACGGCAAGTATGACCACCTGCCCGAAGCGGCTTTCAACCTTGTCGGCACCATCGAAGATGCCGTTGCGAAAGGCGAACGTTTGCTGAAGGAAGCGGGACAGTAAATCAAAAATTAATGATGAACGACAAATCGGTTCCCCTTCGGCCGGTGCGCCGGAACGGGACCCGATTTGTCATTCATCATTTATCAGTCAACCACATGACCTTAGACATCATTACTCCTGACCGCAAGGTCTATTCCGGCGAAGCTACCGCCGTCACCTTTCCGGGCAGCGAAGGCCAGTTTCAGGTACTGAATGATCACGCACCATTAGTCAGTACGCTGGGGCAGGGACCCATTGTCGTGCAGACTTCAGGAGGTCAGCAAACGTTTACCGTCGACGGTGGAGTGGTCGAAGTACTCCAGAACCGGGTACTCGTTCTGGCCGAGGCTATAATCATATAATATGATCAGTATTTATGTAATTAGCAAAGCGGGCTGCTCCATCTGGGCAGCCCGCTTTGTTCATAATCTGTGTTTTTGCGAGTTTTATGGCCACCAAACCGTTTATTGTCGGCATCACCGGCGGCAGCGCATCCGGCAAAACATCGTTCCTGAAGGGCGTTCTGAGCGCGTTTCCCGATGAGCAGATTTGTTTAATTTCGCAGGACAACTACTACCGCACCCTCGCCGAAATTGCCGTAGACGATCAGGGAATTCATAATTTCGACCTGCCCGAAACCATCGACCACCACCTCTACGCCCAGCATATCGAGCAACTGCGCGTGGGTCAGGTCGTGTACCAGCAGGAATACATTTTCAACAACCCGGATGTGGTGCCCCGGATGCTCACCTTCCGGCCCGCCCCGATCATTGTGGTCGAGGGTATTTTCGTGTTTCACTTCCGCGAACTCGCCGATCAGATGGACCTGAAAATCTTTATCGACGCCAAAAACAGCATCAAGCTCGAACGGCGGGTAAAACGCGACGCCGAAGAGCGCGGCTACGACCTCGACGACGTGATGTACCGCTGGAAATACCACGTTAAACCGACCTACAAGCAATTTATCAAGCCGTACCGGGCCGAAGCCGATATTGTCATTCCCAACAACGTACATTACCAGAAGGGGTTGGACGTGGTCATTTCGTTTTTAAAGACCAAAATTGACCTGCCAGCCTAATAGCCACCGATTAGCCACAACCTATTTCGGGACATTTATAGCTTCCATATTGTTTACCTTAAAACCGCCATCAACACATCAATGGAAGCATTAGCAGACGAAGTGCAGCGCGTGGGTTACGTCAACAAACCCGTTGCCGACGACATTGATTTAATAGCCGAAATCAAACGGCTCAAAAGAGAGAAAAACGCCGTTATTCTTGCGCATTACTACGTCGACGGAGCTATTCAGGACTTAGCCGATTACGTCGGTGACAGTCTCGGCCTGAGTCAGCAGGCTGCCAGTACGGATGCCGACATGATCGTTTTCTGCGGGGTGCATTTCATGGGCGAAACGGCTAAAGTGCTCTCACCGCACAAGAAAGTTATTATTCCCGATCTGAACGCGGGCTGCTCCCTCGCCGACTCAGCCCCCGCCGATAAATTCGCGGAGTTCAAGGCACGGTATCCCGACCACATCGTGCTTTCCTACATCAACTGCTCCGCCGAAATCAAAGCCCTGTCCGACATCATCGTTACGTCGTCCAACGCGCTGAAAATCGTGGAGAGTTTGCCCAAAGACCAGAAGATCATTTTCGCACCCGACGCCAATCTGGGCCGGTTCGTATCGAAGAAATCGGGCCGCGACATGGTGCTTTGGGAGGGTGCGTGCATCGTTCACATCGACATATCGCTGGAGAAACTGACTAAGTTGCGGGCGCAGCATCCCGACGCCAAATTCATCGCTCACCCCGAATGTCAGGAGCACATTTTGATCCATGCTGATTTTGTGGGATCGACAACGGCCCTGCTCAAGTACGTGGTCGACAGCCCGGAGCAGACGTTCATCGTGGGGACCGAAGCGGGTATTCTGCACAAGATGCGTCAGGCGGCACCGCACAAGAAAATCATTCCGGCTCCGGCTACGGCCAATAACACCTGCGCCTGCTCGGAGTGCCCGTATATGAAACTAAACACGCTCGAGAAACTGTACAATTGTATGCTCTACGAGCAACCGGAGATCATCGTGCCGGAGGATGTGCGTGTGAAAGCCGAAGCTTCAGTATTACGGATGTTGGAATTGTCGAAGTAAACAGAGGGAAAATATGCAACAGATCATCTTGCAGTCACAAACACCCGACGAACTAAAGTTGGTGAAGCAATTTGCCAAACTCGTGAAAATAAAAGCGGCAGTGATGAAGGAGACGCCGAAGCAGCGCAAGAAGCGTGAGATCTTAGAAAGTCTGGAGCGAAGCGTCGAGGAAGTTAACGCGTATGTGAGGGGAGAAATACAACTCAAATCCGCCCGCAAATTACCGGATGAACTTTAATGTAGAAATAGCCACGGATATGGCTCTATTATCATGAACTGGCGAGACCACATTGCTTCAGACCCAAACATCATGTTCGGCAAACCCGTAATTAAGGGCACACGCATTCCAGTCGACCTGATTTTAGAGAAGTTAGGCAATGGAGAGACAATACCACAATTATTGGAATCGTACCCACGAACTACAGAAGAGACTCTGTATGCCTGCTTATTATTTGCTTCGGAGACAGTAAAAAACGAGGTAGTTTATGCCCAAGCTGAATGATCATTCGTTCGTGGCTGATGAAAAATTTGACTTTACTGTCGTCAACCAATTACGAGAGAAGGGTTTCTCCGTTCTGGCTATAGCCGAATCATTTTTTAGTGTAGCCGATCCTCAAGTGCTACAGATTGCAGTGGACCGAAATTCTATTTTACTCACTGAGGATAAAGATTTTGGTGAACTCGTCCACCGACTACGTATGTCTCATTGCGGCATATTACTGGTTAGATTACTAAAAATAAGTAGTCAGGAGAAGTCGAGACGGGTTTGCGAAGTCATTGAGAAGCAAGGAATTGAATTGATTAATAGTTTCTCGGTGTTGAGTAACGAACAGCTACGGATCAGACCGATTAAATAAACTGCACTTGAATGCCCCACCAATTTGATTTCCTCGTTATCGGCTCCGGCATCGCGGGCCTGAGTTACGCCACTAAGTTAGCCATGCACTTCGAACGTCTGAACCAGCCGGTTCGGGTGGGCGTGATTACGAAAGTGCAGGCCGACGAAACCAACACCAAATATGCCCAGGGCGGTATTGCCGCCGTGTGGGCCGAAGAAGATTCGTTCGCCAAACACATCGAAGACACGATGATTGCGGGCGATTTTCTGAGCGACCGCCACATCGTCGAGATCGTGGTCAACGAAGGTCCCGGTCGGATTCAGGAGTTGATCGACTACGGCACCCGGTTCGACAAAGAACACGACGGTCCCGATTACGACCTCGCCAAAGAAGGCGGCCACTCCGACTACCGGATTCTGCACTTCAAAGACATCACCGGGGCCGAGATCGAGCGGGCACTGCTGGAAAAAGCACAGTCGCTCCCGTCAATTGAAGTGTTCACGCATTATTACGCTGTTGAACTCATCACCCGCCACCAACTCGGCGAAACCGTTCACCGCTACGACACCGATAACAAGTGCTTCGGGGCGTATGTGCTGAACACGCAAACCGGGCAGGTCGAACGGTTTTTGGCCAAAACGACCCTGCTCGCTACCGGCGGCATTGGCAACATCTACCAAAACACGACGAACCCCAGCATCGCTACCGGCGACGGTATCGCGATGGCCTACCGCGCCAAAGGCATCGGTAAGGATATGGAGTTCATCCAGTTTCATCCCACGGCCCTGTATGAGCCGGGCAAGAAACCCAATTTCCTGATTTCGGAAGCCGTGCGGGGTTTCGGTGGAATCCTGCGCAACCGCAGGGGCGAAACGTTCATGGAAAACTACGACCCGCGCCTGTCATTGGCCCCGCGCGACATTGTAGCCCGTTCCATCGACTCCGAAATGAAGCGGGCGGGCGATCCGCACGTCTACCTCGACGTGACGCACTGCGACTACGAAAGATTCATCGAACACTTTCCTAATATCACCGCCTACTGCCGCGACAACCTGGGGCTGGATATACGAACCGACTTCATCCCGGTCGTTCCGGCGCAGCACTACCTCTGCGGGGGAATTCGGGTCAACGAATGGGGTCAAACCAACATTCAGTTTCTGTACGCCGTTGGCGAATGCGCCTGCACCGGTCTGCACGGGGCCAACCGGTTAGCCTCTAACTCACTGCTCGAAGCGGTCGTGTTCGGGCACCGGGCTTACCAGAAAACTGTCGAACTGCTCGGTCAGGCCGTGATTCCGGCTGAAATTCCTGAGTGGAACGACGCCGGTACGTCGCACCCCGAAGAATTAGTGCTGGTGACTGAAATGAAAAAAGAGCTGGAGTCGATCATGTCCAATTACGTCGGAATCGTGCGCTCGAACCGCCGACTCAAACGGGCGATGGACCGGCTCGAACTGCTTTATTTGGAACACGAGGAACTGTACCGGCAGTCGAAAGTATCCGTTCCCGTCTGCGAGCTGCGCAACATGATCGAGGTGGCGTACTTAGTGATTAAGATGGCGATGGCCCGGCGCGAAAACACAGGGCTGCACTTTAACCTAGATAATGTAAAACAGCCGGAGGCTGTTTCAGACGTTTACTTGACCCGTTCCAGCAATTCGTCGCGGTAGTTTCCACTGAGCGGCACCTGCACTTTACCGATGGTAAGCTGGTGTCGCTCAATCTTTTCAATCCGGCCAAGCGCGATGATAAACGATTTGTGAACGCGCATGAACTGATCCGTTGGCAGCATCTCAATGGCTTCCCCAATAGTCATGCGGGTGAGCGTTTTTTTGCCCGTCTCCTGAAACGTCAGGTAATTTCCCTCCGACTCGACGTACTGCAACTCCTCCAGATTAATGCGCACCCAGTTGTACCCGTCTTTCACGAAAACGAACGGCGAGCGCACCGGTGCCCCGTTTTTGCCGTTGTCCGACAGCCGCTCGTAGGCTTTGTTGGTCGCCTGCATGAACCGCCCGAACGCAATTAGTTTCAGCAAATAATCCAACGCGCTGAGCTCAAAACCTTGCAGTGCATATTCCGGGTAAGCGGTCGTGAAAATCACCAATGACTTATCACCCACAACCTGCGCAAAATCAAGGCCGGTGAGGTCAGGCATGTTGATGTCCAAAAAAATCAGGTCGATTGGCTCACTTTTGAGGAATGCCAGGGCTTCGATGGCATTGACGAATGTCCGGCGCAAATCCAGGAACGGCACCTTACCGGCGTGGGCGTTGATAACGTCGAGGGCGATGGGTTCATCGTCGATGGCGATGCAGCGGAGGATGGCGGACATGAGTAGTAGCTGATTAGCAGCGGATTAGTCTACGCGCTTAACGTCGTTCTTCATCTTCCTGACGATCATCGGAATGACAACGACGTACATACCAAGGAAGGTCACATGTCCGAACTGCTTCCCGTCCGACCGGGCCGCCAAATAAGCACCAATGTGAATGCCGATCAGGAAAAAGATGAAGGCCAACTTCAGCAAAAACGCCGAATTGAACACATAGCGGTCAATTTTTAAGGCCATAGCTACTGAGCGTTTTTCCTGATCCGAGCATATTGAAGCACGGAGGAGCCAATAAAGATAACGCCTACAGACAATGCCCACCAATCAATTTCGGCTGACTCATTGTAGCGAACGACCACGCCGGAAAGCCGGGCGATGCCTAAAAGAGCGAGTACTGCGACGAGAACGTATCTGACTGTGTTGTTCATGGTGATAGTTTGATTGTCAAATCTACCAAAAAGGAGCCATCTTCTTCCTTCACGATCAGCTTGTGCCGGTCCGGGTAAGCCAGCATGAGCCGTTGCCGGACGTTGGCCAAGCCCAAACCCGTTCCCTTCTCAAGATCCGTGCGAGCCGAATCCACGACGGGCAATACGCTGTTTTTGGTCGTGAGTTGCAGCGTACCATCCTGCACCCGAAGCCGGATGCGCACAAAGCACGGGAACTGCATACTGATGCCGTATTTGAACGCATTTTCGATGAGTGGATTCAGTAGCAGCGGTACGATTTGGGCGGGTTTCTCATCCCACTCGATGTCAATTTTGATCTCAATATTGTCCTGACTGGGAAGTCGGATGCGCTGTAGTTCCACAAAATCGTCGATGAAGCGAAGTTCACGCTGAATGTCGGTGGTTTGCAACCGGGATTCTTCCATCACGTAGCGCACGATGCCCGACAGTTGCTGAATGCTTTCGGCGGTGCGGGGACTGTCTTCCACGATGGCCGTACCGTAAATGTTGTTCAGCGAGTTGAACAGAAAATGCGGATTGACCTGCGCTTTGAGCGCGTCGAGTTCGGCCTGGGTGCGCTGCTGAATGAGGACAAGTTGTTGTTTCTGACTCTTACGAAAATCAGTAATGAAACTGTAGATAATCATGAAGATTAGCAACAAAGATGCTATTCCTGACACCGGTAGGTCGTTATATTGACTCGGTTTAATCTTGTCTCTATCACCTTTGTAATTATCAAACAACATTGCCAACCCATCACTCATAAAATTCCAGAGCAGAATGAGCAACAAGATGTATAGGATTGTGTAGGTGGCCCGATTATTTTTGAAAACGTGCCGATGAAATAACGCGTAATAAAGATGCGAAATGCCTGACAGTAAGCCAACGGCGATGGTCAGCAAGAACAGTGCCGTTACCAACACCCCAACGGTTAATCCAACGGACATGGGCTCTTTTCTACCGCTATCAACTAAGCCATCACGCATGCCACTCATGGAATCACCGAAGTCCGTAAAAACGAACAAAATTGTGGTGCAACTTATAATCGCTGACCAAATTCCCCACTTCTCCCAAAGTGGTAGCAATCTATCTGCATACCGACTGTTGTCAGCAGGTCGTGTTATTCTCAGATTGGACTTCCCCAAAACAGTTTCCATAAGCTTCATCTCAAATCTAAAGGGACTAAACCATTTCCGTTGCCATCAGCCACCACTAAGCCCGTTGTTCAGCGAAGTAAACAACGGGCTTGCCCGGCCAATTACTGGGCCAGCGAATCCAGCGCGATAACCGGCATTACCGCCGGGCGGGGCACCTCCACCGGACGCGGAACGTCGACCGGCTCCGGGCTGTCGACCGATGCCAATTGAAACGGACTGCGGCCCGGCTGCTCACCGCTGACCGATGTGCGGGGTTGAACGGCTTTAAGCTGATTATCGTCGTTCTCGGTCGTGAATTGCACCGGTCCGGTAACGGTGGTGTCGGGCCGAACAATGCCTAACTGGGACGGGTAAGCGGGTTTTGCCGGTTCAATGGTTTGGTCGGTGCAGGCAGCGAACGACAGGACGGCAAACAACAGAGCGAAGGTATTTTTGATCGTTTTCATGGTACTGTGCTGATTGAGGGTTTTGAACCGATTTGGGTGCCAGACAGATACTCTGCCGTGGTTGATGATTCAAAACAAGCACATACCCCCCGCCCCCGAAAATTGGTGGGACGAACACCGCTGACTTTGGGAGGAGCCGGCCAAAGTTTGGGATGTAGCCCGGTAAGAGAACTACAAAATGCTTTCCCGCACCCGCACAAGCCGTTCCAACAACGCTTCCAATTGGTCCAGCGGCAGCATATTGGCCCCGTCCGATTTGGCTTCGGCGGGGTTCATGTGCGTCTCGATAAACAAGCCGTCGGCACCAACGGCGATGGCGGCTTTGGCGATGGTCTCGATCAGAGCCGGTTTGCCGCCCGTCACGCCCGACGCCTGATTGGGCTGTTGCAACGAGTGGGTACAGTCCATCACGACCGGAACACCGTGGGCCTGCATAGCGGGTAAATTACGGTAATCGACCACCAGATCGCCGTAGCCAAACGAGTTGCCCCGGTCAGTCAGGAAGACGATAGCGTGGGGGTTGGCGGTTTTCACTTTCTCGACGGCGAAACCCATACTCTCGCCCGATAGGAACTGCCCTTTCTTGACGTTTACGGCCCGGCCGGTGCGGGCGGCTGCTTCGATGAGTTCGGTTTGGCGGCACAAAAAAGCCGGAATCTGAAGCACGTCGACGTAGGGGGCCGCCATTGCCGCTTCGTCAGATTCGTGAATGTCGGTCACGGTTGGGATGTCGAATGTGTCGCCGACTTCTCTTAAAATCGACAGGGCCAGTTCATCGCCGATGCCGGTAAATGAATTGGCTTTCGTGCGGTTGGCCTTGCGGTACGAACCTTTGAAAATGTACGGAATACCGAGTTTGTCCGTGATGGTTGCGATTTGTTCAGCGATTCGGAGAGCCATGTCGCGGCCTTCGATGGCACAGGGTCCCGCTATCAGAAAAAAGCGGTTTGTTTCAGTATGCTTGAGTTTGGGCAGTTGCATTGGCTCATAGATCATTTCAGGCCACAAAGGTGCGCAAAATGGGCGAACGGCTCATCCGGGAGACTTCATTAGAAGACAGTTTTGCGTTCGTATGTCCGCTTTCAACTGCTTATTTATCAGATGCTTGAACCGGACCAAGATGCGTGAGCGAACGGTGGAGCAGTCAAAAGATTGTTTGATAATCCGGTGGTAAATCTGTTTATTTGCCCAGTTATTTAACCCCAACGGTCTACTAAAATGTCAGATATTGCACAGAAAGTAAAGAATATCATTGTCGAGAAATTAGGTGTCGAGGAGTCCGAAGTAACGCCGGAAGCCAGTTTCACCAATGACCTCGGTGCCGACTCACTCGACACGGTTGAGCTGATTATGGAATTTGAAAAGGAGTTCAACCTGCCCATCCCTGACGACGAAGCCGAAAAAATCGCTACCGTTGGTTTGGCCATCGAATACTTAGAAAAGCACATCGGCAAATAAGTCCGGCGGGTGTTTTCTTTTTTATCATCACGCAGTATGACTGTATGACATTCAAACGAGTAGTAGTGACCGGCCTCGGTGCCTTAACGCCGATCGGTAATGATGTACCCACTTACTGGAGCAACTTAGCCGCAGGCGTCAGCGGGGCCGGTCCCATTACGAAGTTTGACGCGGGCAAATTCAGAACGCAGTTTGCCTGTGAACTAAAGGGGCTCGACGTAACGCAGCATATTCCGCGTCAGGACGCCCGCAAAATGGACGCCTTCACCCATTACGCGCTTATTGCCACCGACGAAGCTGTTCGCGACTCGGGCGTCGACGTAGAAACCCTCGACCGCAACAAAGTAGGAGTCATCTGGGGATCGGGCATCGGTGGTCTAAAATCGTTTGAAGACGAAGTAATCGATTTTGCCAGGGGTGATGGTACGCCCCGCATCAACCCGTTTTTTATCGTTCGGATGATTGCCGACAGCGCGTCGGGGCAGATCTCCATGCGCTACGGCTTCCGGGGCACTAACTACGTAACGGTGTCGGCCTGTGCCTCGACCAACAACGCTATCATCGACGCGCTGAACTACATCCGGCTGGGTCGGCTGAAAATGTGCGTGGTAGGCGGCTCCGAAGCGGCCATCACCCGCGCCGGCATCGGTGGTTTCAATGCAAACCGTGCCCTTTCGGAACGGAACGATTCGCCCGAGACCGCATCCCGCCCCTACGACAAAGACCGCGATGGTTTTGTAATGGGTGAGGGAGCCGGAGCACTGATTCTCGAAGAATACGAACACGCGCGGGCACGGGGTGCCAAAATCTATGCTGAACTGATTGGCGGGGGCATGTCGTCCGACGCGTACCACATTACGGCTCCGCACCCCGACGGACTGGGTGCTTTTCTGGCAATGGAGGACGCGCTCAATGATGCCGGTATTGAACCCACCGATATTGACTACATCAACACCCACGGCACGTCGACGCCCATTGGCGATCCGCAGGAGTTAAAAGCGATTCATAAACTGTTTGGGGAGCATTCGTTCAAGCTGAACATCAGTTCGACCAAATCCATGAC
>JAYTAC010000133.1:0-4867 GCA_043737755.1 Spirosoma sp. | reverse complement strand
GGGCTGCTTCTCCTGTTTGTAGTTACCACCAACCGCCATGCCCGCTTTGGCACTGAAAAACTGCATCCCGAACAGCCCCGTGGCTTCTCCAGCGGGCAACGGCGTGGTGCTGACGACCCACGTCCGGCCCCGGTCGGTGGAGCGGAATACGCGGCTCGACATCGCCCCGCCCGACGCAATCCAGGCATTCCGCTTGCCCTGCACCACCACGCTGCTGCCGCTGGCGGCAAAAGCGGCTTCGTTGGGCTGCATAACCGGCAGGGCCGACTCGGGTACGGGCTGCCACGACCGCCCACCATCAGCCGTTGTCAGAATCACCCATCTATTGTTGATGGGATCACCGAAAACGATGCCGTGGTCGTTGTCCCAGAAGTCCATGCCGTCGAAGAAAACACCCGGCTGCTGCGTCTGGTAGAGCAATGCCCACGATTGGCCACCGTCGGTTGTTTTATAGATTCGGGCCTGCCCTTTTTCGGCAAGTCCGGCACTCATCAGATAAGCAGTCCGGGCGTCGATGGCCTGCACGTCGCGGAAGTCGCAGGCCGATGCGTCGGGTACGGTGCCCGTTTGCCACGTCTGCCCGCCATCGGCACTCCGAACGAATGTGCCTTTTGTGCCGCCAATCCAGACAACATCCGCCCCCACCACACTAACCGACCGAAAATTAGCATCGGTCCCGACCTTTTGCGGTTGCCATTGAGCGAAGACGGCAAGTGGAAACAATAAGCCGATGAAAAGGCCCAAAACGGAGTGTTTCATAAATTCAGGACTGGCGTGGTAAGCAACAAAACCTACGGGGTAGTGCTGCGGGGAAGGGGTGCCGTTTGCTGCGCGTTAGTCTTCAGCCGCATGATTTCGTCGGCCTGACTGCCCGCTTTGAAATAGTAGTATAACCCAAGAATCAGAAATACTTTCGACAGAATAAAGATGGCGATAAACGCCGTTCGCCAATTTTTGTGCACCCGGATGTGCGTGTTGCTCACCTCAACGTCGATGTAATTCGACTTCGATGGCCGGGGTTCGGGCGTCGGCGGGTTGAATCGGGACTGGCTGTTTGTTTCATGTTTTTGAATCTCGGTCCCGCCAATGCGCTGCTCAATGGCAACCTTCAGACCCGGTGGCGGAGGTACGCCGTTGTCCAGCAAATACTGCTCGATCCGCTCCTCAAGTTCGTTGAGTTCAGCCAGCACGTCCGGGTCAGTGGTGAGCACACGATTCAGTTCTTCTTTCTGCCCGCTGGACACTAAGCCCGGCAGGTAGGATTCCAGTATGCCGCTTGTCAGATAATGAGAATTCTTCACGGTTGGATAAGTATAGGTACGAGTTAACTGGTAACGTACATGGCCGGGGCATTTAGTGTCTCCAAGTGCACCGGTCTCTGCCAATTACCGACAATTAGCCTGTTAATCAATCAATTAAGAACGAGGTGCGCCCGGTTATCGTTCGGACCGAGGTGGGTTTAGGCATTTTCCGAAATGGGCAGCATCACCGGTCCGATGACCTTACAAGGCGTAGGTACGTTGAATGCTGGCCGACATAACGCCGTATATTTCAGCGATCCGGGGCTGGTTTGCCAACAGTGTCAGGTGCGCGTCGATGGTTGACAGATCATTCCGTCGGGCGGGACCCGTCTGTACGTCGGCGGGGTTGTCGGCGGCTAAACCTTTGCGCATCGTTTCCCGAATGAGTGGCCGGAGCAGATCGAATTCCAGCCCGTCGCCCGTGGTCAAATCGTGGGCAATGCTGAGCAGGTGATTGGTGAAGTTACAGGCAAAAATGGCCGCCATATGCAGCACTTGCCGCTCGTCGGACGTGATCAGGTAAACGGTATCGCTGATTTCCTGACCAATGCCAACCAATTCATCCTCAACGGACTTGTCAGTTGCCTCGATACAAATCGGTATCTCATCGAACACCATAAACGGCTGCTCTTTGGTGAACGTTTGCAGGGCGTAGAAGACCCCCGTATGCACCGGTACGTCACTGTAAACGGCCATCCAGCGGGTAAGGTCATCCAGAGACCGACTGCCGGCCGTATGCACGAGCCGGGCGTTTTCGGGCAGCACCAACCGGGAGCAGACCGTTTCGAGGGCGTCGTCGGGAACAGCTAAGATAAAGAGTTTCGACGGGCTGTCGGCGAAGTTAAGGTCCGAGTGGGTGCGGGCATCATATAGGTTACTGACCAACCGGCGGGCGTTCTGAAGCTGACGGCTGTATACTTCGTTAATGTGATGCCCGGCGTTTTCGAGGGCCGGTGCGAGG
Organism: Spirosoma sp.; assembly: GCA_043737755.1. GTDB lineage: Bacteria > Bacteroidota > Bacteroidia > Cytophagales > Spirosomataceae > Spirosoma. The sequence goes on along the minus strand of JAYTAC010000133.1, from coordinate 2,605 downwards.
TGCCAGGCTACGTTACCCGCGCCGATAAAGGAAATTTCCATTGTCAAGTATACGACATTCCAATTGGATTCAGTGCCGTACATTTGGAGTCAGCCAGTTGGTCAGTTGGTGGTGGCTAACGCGTCTGATTTGTCTTCGTGCTACCAACTCACCAACTGACCACTCACTGACTAACTCACCAACTATTCTTTTGACCTCTATCCTCGTCATCATCCCGGCTTTTAACGAAGAGAACTCCGTTGGGAACGTCGTGCGCGACATTCCGGCCGACCTTGTCGATGAAGTCGTGGTGGTGAACAATAACTCCAACGACCAGACGGCCGTTGAAGCCGCCCGCGCCGGGGCCACCGTTCTGGACGAACCCATTCAGGGCTACGGCCGGGCTTGCCTGCGCGGCATTGCTTACGCTCAGAATCGGCAACAAAAACCGGACGTGGTTGTTTTTCTCGATGCCGACTACTCCGACTACCCCGGTGAGATGCGTGCCTTGGTCGCACCTATTTTGTCGGGAGAAATGGACATGGTGATCGGGTCGCGGGCGCGGGGAAACCGGCAGCGCGGTTCCATGACTCCCCAGCAGGTGTTTGGTAACTGGCTGGCGACAACGCTGCTCCGCTGGCTCTACGGCGTTCGGTACACGGATTTGGGGCCTTTCCGGGCCATTCGGTTCGCGAGTCTGCTGGCCCTGAACATGCAGGACACGACCTACGGCTGGACGGTTGAAATGCAGTTGAAAGCCGCTAAGCAGAAGCTGCGCATTAGGGAGATTCCGGTCAGCTACCGCAAACGCATTGGTTTTTCGAAAATATCGGGAACGGTGAAAGGAACGGTATTAGCTGGGTACAAGATCATTACAACGATTTTCAAGTATTTGTAGTCCGTTTGTCGGTCAGGTACGTTTATCAAGGTGTCTGTCCGGGACCATCAGACAGGTTAGTGAACTCAACGCAAGAAAAAATTTCGTTTTTTGTCGGCATGGAAATTCTGGTTCTGGTCTTATACGGGCTGGCTCTGCTACTGTTGTTCCTCTACAACTGCGGTCAGCTAAGCCTGATTATCATCTACCTGCGCTCGGAGCGAAAACGTCGGGTCGCCGGAGCAACTGCGGTTTTGGTTAACTCCGAAGATTTGCCCCGCGTAACGATACAACTGCCGGTTTACAACGAACTTTACGTAGTCGAACGCCTGATCGACGCCGTTGCGCGGATAAAATACCCACGGGAGAAACTCGATATTCAGCTTTTAGACGACTCGACCGACGAGACCGTGGCGATCATTGCCGCTAAAGTGGCCGAGTACCGGCGGCAGGGTCTCGACATCGAGCACGTCCGTCGGCCGGAGCGCACGGGTTTCAAAGCCGGAGCATTAGGCTACGGTCTGGAGTTCGCCAAGGGGGAGTTTGTTGCCATTTTCGACGCTGACTTCGTACCCGACCCCGATTTTCTGCTGAAAACCATCCCGCATTTCGCCGACCCGAAGGTGGCCATTGTACAAACTCGTTGGGAACACCTGAACGAAGATTTTTCGCTGATGACCCGGCTGCAGGCGTTCGGCCTGAATGCCCACTTCATCATTGAGCAGGGCGGACGGTACGCGGCCGGGCTATTAGCTAACTTCAACGGCACGGGCGGGGTCTGGCGCAAAGCCGCCATTGCCGATGCAGGCGGCTGGCAGAGCGACACCCTCACCGAAGACCTCGACCTGAGTTACCGCGCTCAACTGCGGGGCTGGACGTTTTTTTACCGGGAAGACATTGGCTCCCCCGCCGAATTGCCCGTGGCCATGAACGCCATCAAATCGCAGCAGTACCGCTGGATGAAGGGAGCGGCCGAATGCGCCCGCAAGCTGTTTGTGCAGGTCCTCCGAACGCCCGGCGTATCGTTACCCGCCAAGATTCACGCGTTTTATCACCTCTTCAGCAGTGCCACGTTCATCTTAGTACTCATCCTCGGCGTGATGAGCGTACCGCTGATTTACATCCGAAGCCGCCACCCGGAATGGGAATGGGCGTTCTACGTTATCAACCTGTTCCAGCTAAACTTGCTGATCCTGATTGCATTCTACGGCGTACCGTTCTGGGTGTTGGAGAAGCAAAACAAAGCTAAATTAGCGTGGTATTTTCCGCTGTACTCCTCGCTGATGATGGGGCTGTCGCTGCACAACGCCATCGCCGTTATCGAAGGGTACATGGGCCGCAAGACACCCTTTGTCCGAACGCCCAAGTTCAATATTACCACGTCCAAAGACAGTTGGGATGCCAACAAGTACGTCAGTCGTCGGTTGGGCTGGCTAACCATTGCCGAGGGGGTGTTGACGTTATATTTTTTGGGCGGTCTGGCCTTGGCGTTCTACATTCAGGACTTCCGCATGTTTGCCCTCCACATCATGCTGATGGTTGGATTCGGAATGGTATCCGGCTATTCGCTCGTCCACGCGGGTCGTCGCCCGGCTACCCGGCAGAACCGACCCCGCACGGGCGTACGGGCAGAGCCAACCCCGGCCCGGATTGATAGTCCACCCCAACCGGCGCGGGCAGTGAGCGCATGAGCGCACTCATTTTTCGCGTCGGTTGGCTGATTCTATCGGCTGGTTTTTATCTCGTCCT
>JAYTAC010000132.1:0-1906 GCA_043737755.1 Spirosoma sp. | reverse complement strand
AGTTTTACCGTAGCGACGGCCGAGGATAAACTCAAACGATGGTATGAGCAAGTAAACCCTGTGAATAAGTTCAATCATTAAATTGGAAGAGTACTAGTAGTATCAAGCATTAATCCGCCCCCTTTGATATGCTTATCTGGACCACAGTCGGGGATCAATCAGTAGGGCTTTTTCCTCTACAACTCGAATGGAGGAATAAGCTGGATGATCCGAATGAAGCAGATAGTTGATGCCATCGGGCATGACTGAGGAGGGAACCCCCAACGCCACTACATCGGGTTGGGCCAGCCAATCGGCCAAAATCGTTTGGCTACGGCTATAGTTGTCATCCTGCCAGTAAGGGGGCAACTGCTCGGCTCTCAACACCCGGATACTGTCATCAGGTAGCTCCAGGGTAAACAATCGAAAGGAGGGCAAATCGGCATAAGGTACCTAGGGCATGTGGACCAGGATCTCCACCAACGCTAAGGCGGCGTGTTCCGCCGTGTAGAGCAGACCCACGCCTGGCGGGTTCCACCGCCCGCCATTGAGCCAAGTACCCCTCGTATCTAGTGGCTGGGCGGCATACTTCTGGCGTACTGCCCGGTAAACAAGTGCCATGACTTACCCGAAGATACCGTGATCGATGCGTCCCAGTACTCGGTCGACCAGTTGGTAACCAGTGACAGTGTCCAGGGTTTGCCACGGCGTCTGATAGTCCAATTCGCGCAGCGGTGCTCGTAACCAGCCCAGCACTGTAGCCGCTTTACCTTCAAAAGTGTCTAGAGCATGTTGGAGCAGGTTCTCTAATAGCAAAAGACGCTCGGATGCATCTTGACTGATGCGCTTGTCGGTTTTGAGCCGGTGCAGATAAGAGGCCGATAGGCCCAGGGCCGTGGCCATCTCTTTATCAGTTAGGCCCACTAAAGCAGCCACCTGATCCGCCTCGGCTCGAAGTACGCCCTGTCGGCTACGGGCGATGATCTCCTGCTCATTGAAAGGGCTCAACGGTTGTGGGTAAGCAGGTTGAAGAGGAGCAATGAGGGCCATGACAGTGTACTTTTTCACTAAGGTAACTGTATAAGTTCATTCTGTCAAGAGCAGTGATTCAATCAAGTGAGTGTGAGTGCACAATCACTGGAATAGTTAGTACAGCTCAGAGCGTATGCGACTGGTTGCAGTTGACAGTTATTTAATCGGAATCTGCGAAAAGTGATGACAACAGTGGTACACTTTCAGCCTTGAGTAAATCACTCGCAGACTCAGCTGGAATGGCTTTTTAGTGCCCTGCTTTCATCGCTCTAGTTAGGTGCCACCAACCCTTCAATGGTTTTGAGCGGTTATTACCACACAGGCTTACTGATTTCTCGCCTGAATATACGCATCAACGTTTTCTTCCAGAATGGACAGCGGCACCGCGCCATTCGCTAAAACGACCCGGTGAAATTGCTTTAGATCGAATTTAGGGCCGAGCGACTACTTGGCTTTTTCGCGCAGGGCCAGAATCTTCATCATGCCAATCTTGTAGGCACAGGCTTGCCCCGGCAGCACAATATAGCGTTCTATTTCCGTGGTCACCTCACTATCGGTCAAGCCGGTGTTGGCAACCATGTAGTCGATGGCTGTTGAGCGCGTCCAGCGTTTGTAGTGAATGCCCGTATCGACCACCAGCCGAACAGACCGCCACATTTCGGCCTGTAAGCGGCCCAGATTACCGAAGGGATCATTTTTATAGAAGCCCAGTTCGTGGGCAAGTTATTCGCTATACAACGCCCAGCCTTCCACATAGGCCTGAAACGGTATAACGGTCCGAAAAATAGGTAGTCCTTCTAATGTGAATCAAGAGTAGAATGCCAACACGCACAACCCAGCAGCTAAGCGACCAAAACAGTGCAGCCAGACCCCTTTTTTGGATCGAATCCGGCTA
>JAYTAC010000131.1:0-1907 GCA_043737755.1 Spirosoma sp. | reverse complement strand
TTACCAAATATGGTTTGGTATCCATTTTCAACAAGCAACACTAACTTAGCGAACCGTTTCTGATCCAATCCGGCAGCTGAACGCCATTGGCGTTCATTCTTCAAATCATCAATGGACAACTTCATACGACAAAATTAACCCGTCACAACAAGTCTAATATCTTTGTTCAGTAGCGAATCATCGGCAGATATTTTTCCTGTGGCGACCATTTCTACCGGATCCGAAGGATGATATGGTGATGGAACTGGCCGTTGAAGCGCAGTGTACCTACATTGTCACCCACAATAAGCGCGACTTTAGGGGAGTTGAACTATTCGGAATTGAGGTTGTAAGCCCACAAGAGTTTTACGATTAATCGAAGACAACTAATGAGTACACTATTAGTGAGCCTGCCCGAGTCCTTACATAAACAACTTCAGCGATTGGCGGATCGGGAAGGTATTACTATGGATCAGTTAGCCGCTTCAGCACTGACCGAAAAGGTGGCCGCCCTGCTAACCAACGATTACATGGCGCAGCGTTCACAACGCGGAAGCAAGGCCAGCTTTGAGAACGCGTTAACAAAAATCAAAGACGTCGAGCCAGACGCTACAGATCAATTATAATCTCCGTTTACTCATTTCTGCACGGAAAAATCGACAACGACGCGCTGACATTCCCGCCCGTTATCGCTCATCACGATTTGTGATAGCTGCCAGCGCGTCCCCAACGCTACCTTCGCGGTCGAATCATTCACCGAATCAGAACGTTCTGTTTATAGAGCCAAATCGCTGATTTCAGCGAAATTAGCCCGGTTTAGACGACGACCAGACGACGTAACAACTACTCATGATTATCACTGACATATGCATTATTGGCGCGGGTCCGGTGGGCCTGTTCGCCGTTTTTGAAGCGGGTTTGCTCAAAATGCGCTGCCACCTCATCGACGCCCTGCCGCAGGTTGGCGGGCAGCTATCCGAGATTTATCCCCAGAAACCGATCTACGATATCCCCGGCTATCCGGCTGTCAACGCTCAGCAATTAGTTGATAATCTGATGGAGCAGATCGACCCGTTTCATCCCACGTTTTCGCTCGGTGAGCGGGTCGAGACGCTGGAAAAACAGACCGACGGTTCTTGTATAATCACGACTAACGATGGTACGGCGGTGCAGTGTCAGGTCGTCGTGATTGCGGGCGGACTGGGCTGTTTCGAGCCGCGCAAGCCGGAAATCGAGAACCTGGAGCACTTCGAGGGGAAGGGCGTGGCTTACATGGTCAAAAATCCCGAACAGTTGCGCAACCGGCGTGTGGTGCTGGCCGGTGGGGGCGATTCGGCCCTCGACTGGACGATTTTCTTGGCCAACATCGCCAAAGAAGTAACGCTCGTTCACCGCAGCGACACGTTCCGGGGGGCACCCGACTCCGCCGGAAAAGTATTCGATCTGGCCAATCAGGGCAAAATCAACCTTGTTCTGCAATCGAACATCACGCGCATCAACGGCAACGGGCATTTGCAGGAAGTGAGCATCACGGCCAAAGACAAAACCGTGACCATTTTGCCCGCCGACAACCTGATTCCGCTCTTCGGCCTGACGCCCAAACTCGGTCCCATCGCCGACTGGGGCCTGAGCATCGACAAATCAGCCATTAACGTCGACACGACGGATTATTCGACCAACGTTGAGCGCATCTACGCCATCGGCGACATCAACACCTATCCGGGCAAGCTGAAGCTGATTCTGTGCGGTTTCCACGAAGCTGCCCTGATGTGCCAAAGCGCGTTCAAGTACGTGTATCCCAGTCAGAAACTGAGTTTCAAGTACACGACCGTCAACGGTGTACCGGCTTTTTAATTTTCAATTAAACACGGAGACACGGAGGTTTCACGGAGAACACAGAGAAGATTTTTCTCAAGATGCTCTGTGCT
>JAYTAC010000130.1:0-4875 GCA_043737755.1 Spirosoma sp. | reverse complement strand
CGGGCACAAAACCCTACATCGACGCCGTACTGACGATCAAAAGCAACGTCGATTCGGGCACGTTTCTGGCCATGCAACAGGCCGCCGTGCAAGCCCTCGCCAACTCCGACGACTGGCACCGCGACCGCAACGCCGTGTATGAAGGTCGGCTCGATGCTGCTAAAGCCCTTTTAGACGCGCTTGGCTGCACGTATACTGATGATCAGGAAGGCTTATTTCTGTGGGCCAAACTGCCTGATTCAGTCGAGTCGGCCGAAGCATTGGTTGATGAGTTACTGCATGACAAACATGTTTTTATTGCGCCGGGGTCCGTTTTTGGCCCGGCGGGCGACCGTTACATTCGAGTGTCACTGTGTATGTCAAAGGAGCGGATCGAAGAAGCGGTTAAACGATTACAGGTATGACAGTTAGTATTGTAGGCGTCGGGCTTCTGGGTGGTTCATTTGCCCTCGCCATCCGTGAAAAATACCCGAAAATGCGGTTCATTGGGGTCGACGCGTCGCCGGTAAACGGGCAGTTGGCATTAGCGAAGGGCATTGTCGATGAGGTACTGCCGCTGGCCGACGCCGTGTCGCAAAGTGCGCTCGTGGTGCTGGCTACGCCCGTCAATATCATCATCGACCTGCTGCCAATGGTTTTCGACCACCTGCCGCCGGGCGCAACGGTGGTGGATTTAGGATCGACCAAGGGGCTGATTTGTGAGGTGGCCGATGCGCATCCGAAGCGGGCGCAGTTTGTGGCGGCTCACCCCATGGCGGGCACCGAAAACTCCGGCCCCGGCGCGGCTTTCCGGGAGTTGCTGCCCGGCAAAAACCTTATCATCTGCGACCGCCACAAAAGCCACCCCGACAGCCTGACGCTGACCGAAAGCCTGTTTCGCGACGTGGGGATGAAGCTGTTCTACATGACCCCGCAGGAACACGACCTGCATTTGGCCTACGTCTCGCACCTGAGCCACATCAGCGCGTTTGCGTTGGGATTGACGGTGCTGGAAAAAGAAAAAGACGAGCAGGCGATTTTCGACATGGCCAGTACGGGGTTCAGCAGCACGGTCCGGTTAGCCAAAAGTTCACCCCAGATGTGGGCACCCATCTTCGACCAAAACCGCGCCAACGTGTCCGACGCACTGGCGGCTTATATCGAGTTTCTACAGCAGTTCAAGCAGGTCATCGACGATCAGAATGTAGCCACCTCGCTCGACTTCATGCAGCGGGCCAACGTCATCCGGCGGGTGCTGGACGGCATCGAGAAACGGTGAATGGTGTTGGCAGGAGGTTCGTTATCTTTGTTAAAAACTGCTGTTATGTACGTAGCTAATCGAATAACCGTCGATCCTGATCTGTGCAACGGTAAGCCAACCATCCGTGGCCTGCGCGTGACGGTACAGACAATTTTGGAGTACTTTTTCGCCGGTGACAGCCGGGAGGAGATTCTGCGTCAATATCCAATGCTGGAACCCGAAGACATTGACGCCTGTCTGCAATTTGCGGTTCGGCTGATGGATAATCATTACGTAATCAAGCCGTTGCTGAAAGCTGCCTAATGCCCCGCTGCCTGATTGACGCTAATTTGCCGTACTACTTTTCGCTCTGGAATAATGATGATTACGTCCATCAGCACGACTATGACAGCAGCCACAAGGATAGTGTGTTGTGGGACTACGCGAAGGAAAGGGGATTGACCATTACAACGAAAGACAGCGATTTTTCGGATCGAATCCTGGTATTACAGCTTCCCCCCCGTATCATAAAACTGTCAATCGGAAACGTAAGGATGCGCCGGTTCCATCAACTGGTCCGGCCCGTTTAGGAAGAAATTTGTCAGTTGAGCAATGAGCACAAATTAGTTGTCCTGTATGAAGATAGAATTGAAGCTGTCCGGTAGCCCCGGCGGGTGCTGGACGGCATCGAGAAGCGGTAGAACGTGTATATTTGATAAAAACAGCCGCTGTCATGACAAAGACAATCGTACAGGAATCACTGGAGAGAATGCCGGACGAGTTTCCGGTTGAAGCACTTATCGAACGACTACTATTCATTCAGAACATACAGGAAGGTTTGCTACAGTCGGAACGGGGCGAAACGGTGCCGCTGGAGGACGTGAAACAACGGCTGCGTAAATGATTCGGATAACATTTACGAACCGGGCTGTCGACGATCTTGACGCAATCAATGAGTATCGTTCTAACTACTCGCCCGCTTACGCCGACCACCTGATCGACTCAATTATTGCTAAAGTTGAACGGCTGAAGACATTGCCTGAAATGGGACGCAGGCTACCCGAATTCGATCTCCCTTATTTGCGCGAATTGATCCATGATGATTACCGGATCGTCTACAAAATTGTGAGCGATGAGCAGATCGACGTCATCACCATTCAGCACAGTTCCCGTAATATGAGCGACCGATTCTTCGATGCCGGATGACGTGACGACGTCCGATTTTATGCAATAGGCCAACGTCATCCGGTAGGTGCTGAACGGCATCGAGAAACGGTAGAACGCGTATATTTGGTGGAAACAGCCGCATTGTGATTACTCAGGAAGAGAAAAAAAGGAAGGGGACGCCGTCGCCGATTACCGGACTAAGGCATAAAAAGCTGATTGCCTTCGGCTGGTATGGCGGCAAGTTTTCGCATTTAGACTGGCTGTTGCCCCTGCTGCCCAAATGCCATCACTACTGCGAGCCGTTTGCCGGGTCGGGTGCCGTGCTGCTCAACCGGTATCCGTCGCCGGTCGAAACGTATAATGATTTGGACGGTGAAGTGGTCAATTTTTTCCGGGTTCTGCGCGACCAGAAAGAGCCTTTGATTCAAGCCATTTCGCTGACACCTTTCTCCAGAGAAGAATTCAGCATAGCCTGCGAACTCGATCCTGACGTAGCACCGATGGAGCGGGCCCGGCGGTTTTTTGTTCGCGCCCGGCAGGTCCGTACCGGGTTGGCGCAGACGGCGAGCGTGGGTCGGTGGGCAAATTGCAAAGACACCAGCCGGGCCGGTATGAGCGGGGTTGTGAGCCGCTGGCTGGGCGGGGTCGAAAAGCTATCCGACATAGCGGACCGGTTGCTGCGGGTACAAATTGAGAACCGACCCGCTTTGGAGGTTATCAACTTATATGACAGCAAAACGACTTTCTTCTACTGCGATCCCCCCTACATCCACGAAACTCGCGGGGATAACAAAGCATACGGTTACGAGATGAGCGACGATGAGCACCGGGCGTTTGCAGCCGTGATAAACGGCATACAGGGCAAAGCCGCCGTGTCAAATTACGATTGTGCGCTGATGGATGAGTTATTTCCGGCGTCGAAATGGCGCAAAATTTATAGTGTGGAGAAAACAATACATTCCACCAAAGACAAACGACAGGAAGTTTTGTGGGTCAACTACGATCTGTCGGTCAACGGCCAACAAGCAATTTTTTAATCCGTTTAGGCGAACTGATGAACAGTCTACAGGTCCTGCGGGATATTTACATTGATGTTTATTCCGAATTTAGTGAGGAACGCGTCTACATAGCTGACGATCAACTGCTTGAAAGGACGATGATCATTTGTCGTAACATCAAGAACAAAGCACCAATCCGGTTTCTGTTGTCGTGTTTAACAGCCAAAATAGACAAGCCGGAGGTTGATATCCGGAAGCCCTACACGTCCATTCTGGGCGTGGACAGCTTTTCGGGAAGGAAGTATGACGAAACGATTGTGCAACGTATCATCACAGAGTTTAAACTGCCCTGCAACAATACGACCGCGTATCTGACCCCTGCTTTTCGAAACGGAAACGAACTGATGCGCCCTGGTTTAAAATTAGAGGGACGACCACCCGAGGTTTATATCGATACACTCGATCTACTGAATGCTGTTTACGAGGGCCGTTTACAGCCTGAGCAACTGCTGCGGGAAATGTATCGGCAGTTAATTATCGTTCGTGACCAGCAAACCCGGCGCATAAACGAACTGCTCGACGCACTGAGTACAACAGTCGGCGGGCAACCTCTTTCCAGTGAGCAAATGATAACGTTGGTTGAGCAACACCTGAATTGCGCCAACGCCAGTCGACTACCGACGCTCGTAGTAGCGGCTGCATACGGGGCCGTTAGCAAATACATAGGTGAGACGGTGCGGCCTTTGAACGCTCACAATGCGGCTGACAGGCAGACCGGCGCGTTCGGCGACGTAGAGATTGTGCTGATGAATGAGGACCGTGTGGTAACCTGCTACGAAATGAAGGACAAGCGGGTTACGTGTCATGATATTGATGTTGCTTTACCCAAGATCGCTGAGCAGGGCATAGGTTTAGACAATTACATTTTCATTACCACCGAGCCGGTCGCTGACGAAGTGACGCAATATGCCCGGTCATTGTACAACAGGACGGGTGTGGAATTTGCCATCTTGAATTGCGTTGGTTTCCTGCGGCACTTTCTACACCTGTTCCACCGGCATCGGGTTAGCTTTTTAGAGCACTACCAAACGTTGGTATTGGCAGAGCCGGACTCATCGATAAGTCAGCCGTTGAAGGAGGCTTTCTTAAGCCTGAGACGGGCCGCTGAAGTAGATAGATAAGAACGCAACTCATTAGTTCCAAGCCGGATTGGGAAACGGTGAATTGTGAACAGTTTGCGTTTGTCGATGGTCATACTACAAACCGCACACTTTTTATGGAAACGCAAACATCACAACCGGCGGTCCAGGCCGGAACAATTACCCTCGGTGGAGATATGACCGTCAACCGGATGGCCTACGGGGCGATGCGCATCACCGGCGACGGAATCTGGGGACCGCCCAAAGACCACGACGAATCCATTCGGGTGCTCAAACGCTGTCTCGATCTGGGCATTAATTTCATCGACACCGCCGACAGCTACGGCCCCTA
>JAYTAC010000129.1:0-1910 GCA_043737755.1 Spirosoma sp. | reverse complement strand
TGCCCCGCCGGTGCGGTGGATTCGGCTTGATTCCAGATCGGAATGTCGGCCTGCACCAACAACAAGACGAACCCATACACCAACCAGACCCCGTTGATAATAAGCATCGCGACAGCATACTGCCGCCACGTCATCGGCTCGGTGGGGTTGATGCCCCCAATCCGGTAGATCAACCGCTCCAGCGGAGCCATGAAGTTAAGCGGGTTCGATTTGCTCTGGAAGACGCGGCTGAGGTAGCGGCCAACCAGAACGGCTAAACCAACGGCTGCTCCGAAGAGCAATGCGAGACCAACAAGTTGAGTAAGTATCATACAATCTAATCGACGACCGGCTAATCCGGTTGCCGACCGGACAAACTGGTTGTGATTTACTTGAGTTGGTCGAGTGCCACGTTCAGGGCTAACACGTTTACTTTGGCGGGTCCGAAAATACCCAGCAACGGTCCTTCGGTCTGTTCGTCCACCAACTGAGTAAGTCGATCAACGGGCAATCCGCGTACCTTAGCGATGCGGGCAACCTGGACCTTAGCCCCGGCGGGCGACAAATCCGGGTCAAGACCCGAACCCGATGCCGTTACTAATTCAGCCGGAATAGCTGCCTTGTCAACGCCGGGATTATGCACCAAAAACGTGTCGATGCGGGCCTGTACGGTTTTCAGGTAATCGGGGTTAGACGGCCCTTTGTTCGAGCCTCCCGAACCGGCTGCGTTGTAGCCTACCGCCGAGGGGCGGCTATTGAAATACCGGTCTTCAGTGAAGTTCTGGCCGATCAGCTTGTAGCCGACCACCTTGCCGTTGACCGTAACAGTCTCGCCCTTGCCCCCGCCCGGTGCGAAACGGGCGATACCCGCCACCACCAACGGATAAATAACTACCAATAATACCAGCATGACAAGCGTGAGCCGAATAGCGGGTCCGATGTGTGATTTCATAGTTGTGTTGGCGGCTTCAGCCGCCTTATTTACGCGTTTGTTGCTTTCATTTGGCGGTTAGAGCCACCGTCACACAAATAATCCGACGACTAAATCAATCAGTTTAATGCCGATGAACGGAGCGATAAGCCCGCCCAGCCCGTAGATCAGCAGGTTCCGGCGCAGCAGGGCCGATGCGCCAATCGGCTTGTACTCGACACCCCGAAGGGCCAGCGGAATCAGCATCGGGATGATGATGGCGTTGAAAATTACCGCCGACAATATTGCCGATTCGGGCGAGTGCAAACGCATGACATTCAGGGCTTGCAGGGCCGGAATCGACACCACAAACAGAGCCGGTACGATGGCGAAATACTTGGCCACGTCGTTGGCGATGCTGAACGTCGTCAGCGTACCGCGCGTGATGAGCAACTGCTTCCCAATCTCAACAACTTCGATCAGCTTGGTCGGATCGTTGTCGAGGTCCACCATGTTGCCCGCTTCTTTGGCCGCCTGCGTACCGGAGTTCATCGCCACGCCCACGTCGGCCTGCGCTAAAGCGGGGGCGTCGTTCGTACCGTCGCCCATCATCGCGACGAGCTTGCCGCCCATCTGCTCGTGCCGGATGTAGTTCATTTTGTCCTCCGGCGTAGCCTGGGCAATGAAGTCATCGACCCCCGCTTTTTCCGCGATAAACTTGGCTGTCAGCGGGTTATCGCCGGTGACCATCACGGTTTTGACGCCCATTTTCCGCAGCCGGTCGAAGCGTTCGGCAATGCCGGGTTTGATAATGTCCTGCAACTCGACCACGCCTTGTACAACCTCATTTTCGATGACAACCAACGGTGTTCCGCCGTTGGCCGCAATCTCGTTCGACTTCGTTTCTATTTCGGGCGGGAAGTGGTTACCGGCCTTTTCAACGATCTTCCGAATCGAATCGGTGGCTCCTTTGCGAATGCGGATCGGCCGGGATGCCGTATCACCATCGCCACGGCCCGTG
>JAYTAC010000128.1:0-4879 GCA_043737755.1 Spirosoma sp. | reverse complement strand
AGGCGCCCGCGTCCTCCTCAAAAATGGTCGCCAACTTCTGAACGTACTCGCGCTGGGGCTGGCGGTGGCCTTTCTCCAACCGCGAAATAATACTCACGTCCACGTCGAGCAGGGCCGCTACCCGTCGCAGGGGCCAGTTTCGCGCTTCGCGCTGTCGGCGGAGCCACTCGCCAAACGTACTCCGGGCCGGATTTGTCGTGTCCATGCGCTTGTTAGTAGAATTGATTGACAAATGATGTCAATAAAAACGACACAAGCAAATATCGGGCAAAAAAAATCAGGCACTGTTAGGATGCCTGACCACATATTGGTTCTTCTAACCTACTTCAGCTTGACAATCGTGACGCCCGCTCCGCCCCGGTCGGCGTGCTCGTCTTCCATCTTGCCGACCTGCTTGTAGCCGCGCAAATGGTTGCGCACGAGGGTCCTCAGAATGCCGTCGCCTTTGCCGTGAACGATGCGCAGTTCGGGGTAGCCGAGCATCAGCGCGTCGTCGAAAAAGCGGTCCACCTCGCCGATGGCCTCTTCGCCCCGCTTGCCCCGAATGTCGAGGTTGAAGCTGAAATTGAGCATTTTCTCGTTAATGTCGATGCCCTGCGTGCGGGGCCGGTCGTCGCGCACGTCGGTCGCTTCTTTGAACGTCCGCTTGCTGACTTTTTCGAGCCGGTTCAGCTTGATGTTGGATTTCAGATCGCCGATGCGGACTTCGGCGTCTTTGCCGCGCAGGGTAAGTATTTCACCGATGGTCGTTTGACCGATGATGCGGACGTAGCTGCCCACCGCGATGATTCCGTTGTCGGTTTCAAACTCCGGCTCAGTAGGTTTGGGTTTCTCGACCGGAACGATGATTTCGGGCGTCAACTCTTTCTGCTCGAACCGTTCCAATTCCTGTCGGACCAGCCGGGTGGTGTCGCGCTCGGCTTTGGCTTCTTTTATTTCGCGGATGGTGCTTTCGATGCGCTGATTGGCTTCCTGCACCAGCGTTTTGGCCTTCTGCTTGGCGTCGTTGAGGAGTTGCTTCTGCTCGTTGTCTAACTTGGTTTTCAGGGAGGTGTATTCGGCGAGTTGCTGGGCTACTTTACGCTGGTTGATGCTGATTTCGAGATTCTTCTCCGAAAAAACGCGCTTCTCGATGTCCAATTCTTTCAGCAGCTTCTCGAAGTTCACCTGCTGATTGCCGAGTTTTTCCTTCGCCCGGTCGATAACGCCCTTTGGCAGGCCGATTTTCTGGGCGATCTCGAACGCAAACGACGATCCCGGCCGCCCGATTTCGAGTTGGTAAAGCGGCTCCAAATGTTCCCCGTCGAAGCGCATGGCCCCGTTGACCAAGCCCGGCGTTTTGTCGGCAAACACCTTCAGATTGGTGTAGTGCGTATTGATGACGCCATACGCGCCCGATTTGTTGAGGTCTTCCAGAATCGACTCGGCCACGGCCCCGCCCAGCCCCGGCTCGGTGCCCGTCCCGAATTCGTCGATCAAAAACAGCGTCCGTTTGTGCGCTCCGATCAGAAACTGCTTCATGGCCGTCAGGTGCGAGGAATACGTGCTGAGGTCATTTTCCAGCGATTGCTCGTCGCCGATGTCGATGAACAAGTTCTGGAAAACGCCCACGTCGGAATGTTCGGCGAGGGGCACCAACAGACCGCATTGCAGCATGTATTGGATCAGCCCGATGGTTTTCAACGCCACCGATTTGCCGCCCGCGTTGGGTCCCGAAATAATCAGAATCCGCTGTTGCTCATGGAGTTCGATACCCAGCGGCACCACGCTTTTTTTCTGCCTGACAAACGACAGGTGCAGCAGCGGGTGGCGGGCGTTGGTCCAGTTCATCACCGGCCGGTTCTGAAACATGGGCATCCCGGCGTCCAACTGAACGGCGAGTTTGGCTTTGGCCCGGATGAAGTCAATCTGCCCCAAAAAGCCCACTGCCCGTTTCAGCCCGTCGAGGTGGGGCCGGACCTGATCGGTGAGGGCGAGCAGGATGCGGTAGATTTCGCGCCGTTCGGCATATTCGAGTTCGCGCACTTCGTTGTTGGCGTCGAAGACCTCCGCCGGTTCCAAAAACACCGTTTGGCCCGTCTGCGACTCGTCGTGGACGAAGCCTTTGATCTTGCGTTTGTGCTCGGCGGCAATGGGAATCACCAATCGCCCCCCGCGCACGGTCAGGTTGAGGTCGTCGGGAATCCAGCCGTTTTGCCGGGCCTGCCGCACGATGGTGTCCAGGCGTTTGCGCAGGTTGGCCTGTTCGCTGATGATGCGCCGACGGATGGCCGACAGTTCGGGCGAGGCCGAATCGCGCACCAAACCCCGGTCGTCGATGACGCGGTCGAGGGATGCCACCAACTGCTTGTCGACGCCCACCGGACCGGCTAATTCGGTGAGGTAAGGGAAAGCCGCGTCGTCGTGTCCGGTCCCGGCGGGGAACCGCTGGACTGGCCCGGCCTGGACTGGCTTTTTGAGGAAGTGCAGGCAATCCTGAATGGTTTTGAGGGCGAGTTTGAGGTCGAAAAACTCGGCTTCGGTCAGGGCCAGACCTTCCACGCGGGCGCGGCTGAGGTGCTCCCGAACGTCGATGTAGTTGGACTGCGGAAACTCGGTTTCGTACTGAACGATCTGCTTGAACTCATAGGTCTGGCGCAGGAGTTTGTCGATCAGGGCGTGATTGTCGGAGAAACGAACGCGGTCGACGTAGTCCTGCCCCAGCGGGCTGATGCAGGCCTGTTTAATGAGTTCGCGGATTTTATCGAAACCTAACTTGGATTCTAACGCAGCGGGATAAAGCATGTAAGAAAGGAAAAGGGCGTTGTCGTTTTCGCCCTGCTCTACAACATCCGCCCGAATGAGGAGGTTCGCCGAAAAAAATGTGTTCTATTCTGTGTGACCGATTTTAAAATAGCTTGTCTTAGTAACAGTACTGAGTTGCTGATTCTCGCAAACACTATACTCACTATTAATTAACTGTCAACCCTCTACTTACTCAACTCAGCATGATCACAGTCATAAACTCAAACGCGCCTGCCCCCATGAAGACGTACTTAGTTGTTTATTACGGTAGTGTGGTCCCTACCTTCTCCTACGCCGACACGCTGAAGGAGGCTCGTTCCTATGCGCTGATTCTGCTGAACAGTCAACACTGCAAGCGCAGCGACGTGTTGTCCATTGTCAACGCGGTCAATGACAGCGTCATCTACTACGGCAAGCGCGACGAACTGATCCGTACATTCAATGCCATCGACTACAAAACCGGCCCGGCCGATTCGCTGTGTCTTCTTTCACTCAGACCCGTCTTGAACTGGATTAGTACGAAAGTGGCCCGGCTGACGATTGGGTAATATATTTCCCCCCGAAACAAATCGTGCGCCCGGCAACTGCTGTCGGGCGCACGATTTGTTTCGGGGCGGTTGGGCAAGGCCCGCTCCAATTATCGGATTTATCTGCCGCCCCCCAACTTCCCGGCCTGCCCCGCCGGAGCAGCCGCTTTCGGATTTTTGACGTAAGCATCCAACCAGCCGTTCATCTCCCACAGCATGTGCAGCAGCGATTCTTTGGCCGTGTAGCCGTGACTTTCGTAGGGCAGAAACACCAATTTCGTGGTGGCACCAAAACCCTTGAGCGCGTTGTAATACCGCTCGGACTGGATAGGAAACGTGCCCGTGTTGTTGTCGGCTTCGCCGTGAATCAGCAGCAGGGGTGATTTCATTTTGTCGGCGTTCATAAACGGCGACATGCTGTTGTACACCTCCGGGACCTGCCAGTAGGTGCGTTGCTCATTCTGAAAACCAAAGGGCGTCAGCGTCCGGTTATAGGCCCCGCTTCGGGCAATACCACCCCGGAATAACGTGCTGTGCGTAAGCAGGTTAGCCGTCATAAACGCGCCGTAGGAGTGGCCACCCACGCCCACGCGGGCCGAGTCGACAACCCCCAGCCGGACGCCCTCGTCGATGGCAGCTTTGGCACTGGCCACCAATTGCTCCACATACGTATCGTTGGGTTCCTTGTCGCCCTCGCCCACGATGGGGATGCTGGCATTGTCCAAAATGGCGTACCCCATTGTCACGAACGCAGCCGCGCCCCAGTAGCTGATGCGGTTGAACTGATACGGCGATCCCGACACCTGCCCGGCGGCATCTTTGCTCTTGAACTCGGCCGGATAGGCCCACAAAAACGTCGGCAGCGGTCCCTGTTCTTTCTTGTAATTGGGCGGCAGATACAGCGTAGCCGTCAGGTCCACGCCGTCGGCCCGTTTGTAGCGAAGCTGCTGTTTCTGAACGCCTTTCAGTTGCGGATACGGGTGCGGAAAATTCGTTACGGCTACGGGGGCGATGCGGGCTTTCAGGTTGCGGACGTAGTAATTGGGGCTTTCGTCGGGCGTTTCGCGGGTGGTCAGGATGATTTGACGGGCGGCATTGAGCACCACCACGGGCCGCTCGAAATACGGGGCTGCCGACCGCCAGAGTTCGCGGGTTTTTTTGGTGCCGAGGTTCAGTACGCTCACGAACGGGCGGTCGCCGGTGGGTGAGGACCCCACGGCGTTGAGCATCATCAGTTCGTTACCCGGCAGCAGGTTCAGCACGTCCCGGCCATATTGGTTGCGCTTCGTGTCGGGCTGGCCGGGGTTGGTGTAGCGGTCCTCGAACGAGCGGTCGAACAGTACCGTTGCCTGGCCGGTTTGGGGGTTGACCACTTTCGAGACCGTTTTGCGGGTTTGCCACCACTGCTCCGTAGCAATGGCCACCGTCTCGCTGCCCCACTCGAATCCCTCGAAGCGGAACGCAGCCGCGTAGATTTGGTTGGGCGGGGTTTGGAACGGGGCTTCGGTCATAAACACTTTATCGCGGATGTCGGCTTTCACTTTCGGATCGCCGTTGTCCTGCGCCAC
>JAYTAC010000127.1:0-11697 GCA_043737755.1 Spirosoma sp. | reverse complement strand
GCATACCCATACGGATTGCGATGTTGGACAGACGCTGCCGACGGCTGACCGGCGGACCAGGGCGTCTGTCGCTTCGTATGCACGACCACCGCTTCAGGACATTTGGTAACGGGAATATCCGACTGAATGAATTTGGTGAGCATGTTGCTGTTTTCACGCCAAACTGAATCAGACGTTTCCTCAAAACCCTCGGTGCGTTCCAGAACCGACTTCCGGCAGAAAAAGTTGGCTGAGGTGAACTCACTGGTTTCAACGAGTAACGCTTCCGGTTTACGCTGTGCAGAACTGTTGGGCAGTATCAACCGTAACTGTCCGATTACCACCTGTGCCCCGCGCTCAAAAGCGGTAAGAGCCGCCGACAGCCAGTCGGGTTGGGCTGAGCAATCGTCGTCGGTAAACGCGATAATGTGTCCCTGTGCGGCCTTCCAGCCCCGGTTGCGGGCGGCTGTGCAGCCCTGCCGCTGGGGTTGCGCCAGATACCTGACCTCTAATGCCCCGCCCGACCGGGCTATCTGACGCGTAAAGAGCGCAACAGCCGTTGCCGTGTCAGATGAATTGCCATCGTCGACTACAATGACCTCGAACTGGCTGCGGGGAAACTGCTGCCGCCCGAGGGCGTCAAGGCATTTGAGCAGGAGTGCCGGATGTTGGCAAGTAGGAATGATAATTGAAAATTGAGGAATCATGGTGAGGAGCGTTCGTCCTGCCTACAGTTAGTAAGTCATTGCTGTTTAGGCTATTATGTAATTAGCAAATTTGGGGCCGTAGTTGATAATCCGGTCTGATCTCCGTAAAAATGGTAGTGTATGGTCACGGTTCCTGCCCGTTTTCCTGCCCGCCCTACGCAACCCGTGAACGGGGAATCTGTTAGCTTTGCACCCACAAAACCAGTCTCCACCACATGATTGCACTCATCACCGGTGCCACCTCCGGCATTGGCCGGGCCACCGCCGAAGCCTTCGCCGACCTCGGGTATCGCCTGATCCTGTGCGGTCGCCGGTCCGACCGGCTGGCCGAGTTACAGACGCAGCTTAGTCCCCAAACGCCCATTCTGACCCTTAATTTCGACGTGCGCAGCTACGACGACGTCAGCGACGCCATCGGGTCGCTGCCCGACGACTGGAAAGCCATCGACATTCTGGTGAACAATGCCGGAAACGCGCACGGCATGTCGCCGATTCAGGATGGCGATCCGGCCGACTGGGACCTGATGATCGACGGGAATGTGCAGGGGCTGCTCTACGTGTCGAAGGCCGTGATTCCGGGGATGGTGGCCCGCAAACGCGGACATATCGTGAACCTGAGTTCGATTGCCGGTAAGCAAACCTACGCCAATGGAGCCGTTTATTGCGCCAGCAAAGCCGCTGTCGAAGCACTCAGCACCGGTATGCGTCTGGACCTTACCCAGCACGGCATCAAAGTAACCAACATTGCTCCCGGCGCGGTCGAAACGGAGTTTTCGACGGTGCGCTTCAAGGGTGATGCCGATAGGGCCGCTAAAGTGTACGAAGGATTTCAACCCCTCACGGCCGAAGACATTGCTGATACCATTGTGTATGCCGTAACCGCCCCCGCCCACGTCACCATCGCCGATCTGACGATTCTGGCGAGTGTTCAGGCAGCCGCCACCACGATTGTTCGGAAGTAGAACGAGCCGTTTATCAACGGGTTACCTGCGAGTTACTCATCAATAAAAAGGCAATACGCCGACTAAAACGGGCGTTACCAATCGACTAAAAAACTGTATGGAAGCATTAAAACAGATTGCCAATATCGCGGGCTACAGCGGCCTGTACCGGATTCTCAAGCCCAGCCGAAACGGCGTCATCGTTGAATCGTTGGACGACAAGAAGGCCAAAACCATGATGGGGCCAACGGCCCGCGTGTCGGTGCTGAACGATATATCGATTTACGTCGATGCCGAAGAACAGTCCAAGCCGCTCGGCGACGTGTTGCTGGCCGTCAACGAAAAATACGGCGAAACCCTGACCGTCGACCCGAAAGGCTCCAACGATGAATTAGCCGACTTTATGGCTTCCGTCGTGCCCGATTACGACCGTGACCGCGTTCGGACAACCGACATCAAAAAACTCATCGTCTGGTACGGCATTCTCCGCCAGTACGCTCCCGAGGCTTTTGAAACGGTCGTTGATGACATAACCGAACCCGCAACGGAAGAAGCGTTGACCGAAGTGGGAGAAGAGCCAACCACCGAAGCAAACGACGAGCCAAAAGACGAAAAACCAACCGGCGACGCACCAATCGCCTGAACGACCTCCATTTTCAGTGAGAACGAAAAAGCCGCGACGACCATTGGTTTCGCGGCTTTTTCGTATGCACCAGTCAGTGAGTTAATCAGCACATGCGCGTCAGTATCAATTGACTGATCAACTCACTAACTGATTAATCCACCGTACTCAGTTTTACCGTATTCGTCTTTCGGGCCTGCGTCAGGGGCATACTGAGCGTGTTGATGAAGATATCGCCCGACGCTAATTTGCCCTGTGCAATCAGGGTCAGTTTGATCCCGTCCACGGTTTGGTCGACGGTCAGGTCCAGGTTTGGCTCGTGGGGCAGCACCTGAACGCCCCAGTACAACCCCAGCGTGTTGCGCAGCTGGGCGTCGCCGGAAAACACGAACAAATCGGCTTTGGGGCGGTGGTGCGATAGCCGTTCGGCCGTATAGCCCGAGTTGGTGATACCGATTATGGCCTTCGCTTTGGTATCGCGGGCTAACCGGCAGGCACTCATCACCACATTGTCGTTGATGGCGTTTTTGGACGGCTGCTCGTTCACTGAAGCGTGGTAGCGGTAATAAATTTTGTCGGTGCTGGTTTCCACCTGCCGGATGGTGTTGGCCATCGCTTCCACGGCTAAGATGGGGTATTTACCCGACGCAGTTTCGGCACTGAGCATCACGGCGTCGGCCCCGTCCATGACTGAGTTGGCGATGTCGCTGATCTCGGCGCGGGTGGGGCGGGGGGCATCGATCATGCTTTCGAGCATCTGCGTGGCCACAATCACCGGTTTGGCCGCCCGGTTGCACTTTTCCACCAGCATCTTCTGAATCATCGGCACCTCTTCGGCGGGCAGTTCGACGCCGAGGTCGCCCCGCGCCACCATCAGCCCGTCGGTAGCAGCAATGATTTCGTCAATGTTAACGATGGCTTCGGGTTTCTCAATTTTGGCGATCACCCGGCACTTCTTGCCTTTCGAGCGGATGTACTCTTTGATTTCGAGAATTTCGGAGGCTTCGCGCACAAACGAGAGCGCAATCCATTCGGCGTCGTTGGCTAATCCGAATTCGAGGTCGGCCCAGTCTTTTTCGGTCACGGCGGGCATGGATACTTTCGTGTTGGGCAGATTGACGCCTTTTTTAGATTTCATCAGCCCGCCGTAGACGACCTCCGTGATAACATCGGTGCCTTCCTTGGCGACAACCCGCACTTCGAGTTTGCCATCGTCCATCATGATCCGCTCGCCCGGATGCACGTCGCGGTACATGTCTTTGTATGGGGTGCTGACCCGCTCGGCGGTCCCGATGATGTCGTCGTTGGTGAAGATCAGTTGCTGACCGGCTACCAACAGGACGCCGTCTTTGTCGGCCACGTTGCCGATTCTGATTTTTGGTCCCTGCAAATCCTGAAGAATGCACAGGTTGAGGTTGAATTCTTTGTTGATTTCGCGGATGCGGGTGAGCCGCATGAGGTGGTCTTCGTGGGTGCCGTGGGAGAAGTTGAGCCGGAAGACGTTGACGCCCGCCGTGGCCAATGCCAGCAATTGTTCTTTCGTTTCGGAAGCCGGGCCGATGGTGGCCACGATCTTGGTTTTTTTGGACATGGGGAACGGGAAAATTGGGCAAAAGCGGTTACAGCCGACGCAAAAATAACCGGCAGGCCTAATAAACGGTGGTGTTCATGGAAAATTCACAGAGTGTGCAACCGGCAGTAGACCGTTGTCCCGGCACTCGGCGGACCGGCTCCGGGCGTTTATAAAATTAGCTAAACCCGCTGGCAACCTCTTTTTTTGCGGCTATAAACGGTACCATCCGCTCCCCGATCTGTATGCAACTTAAAGACCTGCTCTATAAAATTCCGCTGTTGGCCACCTCCGGCAGCATGAACACCGACGTCACGAGCCTGACGATGGATTCGCGCACGGTGGGTCCCGGCAGTCTGTTCGTGGCCGTGCGTGGCACCGTTGCCGATGGGCACGCCTACATCGAAACGGCCGTCGGGCAGGGGGCAGCGGCCGTTTTGTGCGAAGAACTGCCAGCGGCTACGGTCGAGCGAGTTGCCTATGTGCAGGTGCCGAACCCGGCGCGGGCGATGGGTTTCATGGCGGCTACTTTTTACGGTCAGCCGTCGCAGCGGCTCAACCTCGTCGGGGTGACGGGCACCAACGGCAAAACGTCCGTGGCGACGCTGCTGTTCGGCTTGTTCCGGGCATTGGGCTACCGCTGCGGGCTGCTGTCGACGGTGCAGAACCAGATTGACGATCAGGTTATTACGGCCACCCATACTACGCCCGACGCCATCACGACCAATCAACTGCTGACCCGGATGCTGACCCACGGCTGTACGCACGTATTCATGGAGGTCAGTTCGCACGCGGTGGTGCAGGAGCGGGTGGCGGGATTGACCTTCGCAGGCGGTGTGTTCACCAACATCACCCACGACCACCTCGACTTTCACGGCACGTTCGACAACTACATCCGGGCCAAAAAGGGGTTCTTCGATCAACTGCCCGCATCGGCCTTTGCGCTGACGAACGTAGACGATAAACGCGGCTTGGTGATGCTCCAGAACACGCCCGCCCGCAAAGAAACGTACTCGCTCCAGACGCTGGCAACGTTCAAAGGCAAACTCCAGGCCGACAGCCTGTTCGGGCTGAATATGCTCGTGGACGGGCAGGAGGTGTGGTTCAAGCTCATCGGTCGATTCAACGCCTACAACCTGCTGAGCGTCTATGGCGCGGCCGTGCTGCTGGGCGAAGACCCCGCCGAAGTACTCACGCTGCTGTCGGGTCTGATGCCCCCGCCGGGCCGGTTCGAGCAGGTCGTTTCCGACAACCGTATCGTGGGCATCGTTGATTACGCCCACACGCCCGACGCCCTGCAAAACGTTCTCGAAACCATTAACGGGCTGCGGCAGGCCGATGAGCAGAATCACATGCCGCAGGTGATTACGGTGGTGGGCTGCGGGGGCAACCGCGACGCGGCCAAGCGGCCCGTCATGGCCGACATCGCCTGCCGCTTCAGCGACCGCGTGATTCTGACGTCGGACAACCCCCGCCACGAAGACCCGATGGCTATTCTGGAGCAGATGCAGGCTGGGTTATCATCTGCCGACGCCCGAAAAACACTGGTGATTGAAGACCGGCGCGAGGCCATTGGGCGGGCCGTGTCAATGGCTCGTCCCAACGATATTATTCTTGTCGCGGGCAAAGGCCACGAGACGTATCAGGATATTCAGGGCGTCAAATCTGATTTTGACGACCGGGCGGTACTGCGCGACGCGTTTTTGGGCGGGAACGGGTGATTGATTGACCGAGTGAATACTTTTGCAGCAGCATCGCCTACCAACTCCCCTGACGCTCGCCCACTCGAATGCTCTACTACCTGTTTCAGTTTCTCGATGAACGCTACAATTTCCCTGGCGCGGGCGTTTTTCAGTACATCTCCTTCCGGGCACTCGGGGCCGTCGTCACATCACTCTTAGTAGCGGCTGTCTTTGGTCGGCGGATCATCGACCGGCTCCGCGCCCTTCAGATCGGCGAGTCCATCCGCGATTTGGGGCTGGAGGGGCAGATGCAAAAGCGCGGTACGCCCACGATGGGTGGTTTCATTATCCTGGCGTCGCTACTGATTCCGGCTCTGCTGTTCGCCAAACTGTCCAATGTTTACGTCATCCTCGCCCTCGTCTCGACCGTATGGACGGGTATGATCGGGTTTTTGGACGACTACATCAAGGTATTCAGGAAAAATAAGGAAGGGCTGGCGGGCCGGTTCAAAATTATCGGGCAAGTCGGGCTGGGCCTGATCGTCGGGCTGACGCTGTACTTCAACGAAGCCGTCAAAATCCGGGTTTACGCCCCGCGTCTGCTCAGCACCTCGACCGTGCCGGACGTGTACACCGACATAAAATCCACGCTGACAACGGTGCCGTTCGTCAAAAACAACGAGTTCGACTACAGTTCGCTGCTGTTCGGTTTTCTGCCCGATGACTACACCTGGATCGTCTACGTCCTGGTCTGCATTTTCATCATCACGGCGGTTTCCAACGGGGCCAACATCACCGACGGTATCGACGGATTAGCGGCTGGCACGTCGGTCATCATCGGGCTGACGATTGCCGTGCTGGCCTACCTCTCCGGCAACAAAGTGTTCTCGCAGTACCTCAACATCATGTACATCCCCAACGCGGGCGAACTCGTGATTTTCTGCGCGGCTTTCGTGGGGGCCTGCGTGGGCTTTTTGTGGTACAATTCCTACCCGGCGCAGGTGTTCATGGGCGACACGGGCAGTCTGATGCTGGGGGGCGTCATTGCCGTGCTGTCGCTGGCGATTCGGAAGGAACTGCTGATTCCGCTCATGTGCGGCATTTTTTTGGTCGAGTTGGTGTCGGTCATTATGCAGGTCAGCTACTTCAAATACACCAAACGAAAATACGGCGAAGGCAGGCGTATTTTCCTGATGTCGCCCCTGCACCACCATTTTCAGAAGAAGGGCTACCACGAAGCCAAATTGGTCACGCGCTTCTGGATCATCGGCATCATTTTGGCCGTGCTGACGCTGGCCACGCTGAAGCTGCGGTAAAAAACGACAACTTGTTTCCGTAACTTAGATGACTGAACGCAAAAGAGCATTACTGCTCCACCGGCAAGGTCTGGTAACACTGCTTGATTTTTACAACAAGCGTCGTACTGACGAAGGACCGGTTGAGCAGATCCTGAGTGCTACAGATCAACTACTGGAATTATTATTGGAGACTGATAAGCAAATACAGCAGGAAGATGAACAAGCAACAGATGAGTGAGCAAATTCAGCGTGAATTGGCTGAATACCGCACATTGACGAGCGAGGACGAAAAATCGGCCTTCTGGAAACGCGTTCGTGTTGCGGATGCACAACTGCCCAACGAGGACCGCTCACTTATCAATCAGGTTATTTACGATGATTTACAGACGATAACTGCCCAAACGAAAGACCTGCTTCGGCGGGTCGAATCAGCCAGAACCTCGTCGTAACCTGTGGGGGGTAATCAACCCGAATTGCGGCCATACCATTGCTTTTCAGTCGTGTACCCCTATATTTGCACTCCCGTTTGAGGGCGGGTGCGCTTTGTGCGTCAGTAAAAAAGTGAAAATCAACTAATTAGTCTCCTTAATATAGTGAACACGCTCAGTTACAAAACCATCTCTGCCAACAAAGAAACGGTGCAGAAGGAGTGGGTTGTGGTCGACGCTCAGGGCGAAGTGCTTGGCCGGTTGGCCAGCCAGATTGCCGCCCTGATTCGCGGCAAACACAAGACCAACTTCACCCCGCACGTTGACTGCGGAGACAACGTGATTGTCATCAACGCCGAGAAGATTCGATTCACCGGCAAGAAAATGACCGACAAAGTATACGTCCGCCACACGGGTTACCCCGGCGGTCAACGTTTTACGACGCCCCGTGAGATGCTCGACAAGCACCCCGAGCGCATCCTCGAGCACGCTATCAAAGGCATGCTGCCCAAGAACCGGCTCGGTCGGCGGTTGTATACCAACCTCTACGTTTACTCGGGAGACAATCACCCCCACGCGGCTCAGCAACCCACCCCTGTTACCTTTTAAGTCATAGACGAATGGATCGTATCAATACCATTGGCCGCCGTAAAACTGCCATCTCCCGTATCTATATGTCGGCGGGCAGCGGAGCCATCACGGTGAACGGAAAAGACTACAAGCAATATTTCCCAACGGAAGTGTTGCAAATCATCCTGAACCAGCCCTTCACGACCATCAACGGTACGGGTGGCTACGACGTAAAAGTCAACGTTCGTGGTGGTGGCGTGTCGGGTCAGGCCGAAGCCACGCGCATGGCCATTGCCCGCGCCCTCGTTGAGATGAACGCGGAGTTCCGCCCGGCCCTCAAGAAAGAAGGTTTTTTGACGCGGGATTCGCGGATGGTGGAACGCAAGAAGCCCGGCCGGAAAAAAGCCCGTCGGCGGTTCCAGTTCTCGAAACGATAATTTCGGTGAACAGTTATCAGTCAACGGTGACCAACCCTGCTAATAACCGGTTACCGATAACTGACAGGTCCAGACTGCCCTTAGATGATGCCGACGGGCGGTGCTGCGTATTTTTCATTACAATCAAATTTCAATTCTGAAAATGGCACAAATCGAATACAAAGACCTCCTTGACGCTGGTGTGCACTTTGGCCACCTCACGCGCAAGTGGGACCCCCGGATGGCTCCGTACATCTTCATGGAGAAAAACGGCATCCATATTATTGATCTCAACAAGACCTTAGCATCCCTTGAGGAAGCTGCCAATGCCATGAAAGGCATTGTTCGCTCGGGCCGCAAGGTGATGTTCGTAGCCACCAAGAAGCAGGCGCAGGAGATCGTTTCGGAAGAAGCGCGTCGGCTCAAGATGCCCTACGTCACCGACCGCTGGCAGGGTGGTATGCTGACCAACTTCGCCACGATTCGTAAGTCGCTGAAGAAAATGCAAACGCTGGATAAAATGCTCAAGGACGAGGAGACCGCCAAGAGCATTGCCAAGCGGGAGCGTTTGACCCGGAGCCGCGACAAAGAGAAATTAGAGCGTGTACTGGGCGGCATCGCCGACCTCACGCGCTTACCCGCTGCTTTGTTCATCGTCGACGTGAAGCGTGAGCACATCGCTGTTTCGGAGGCTCACAGACTGGGTATCCCCGTGTTTGCCATGTGCGACACCAACTCGAATCCCGAAGAGGTCGACTTCGCCATTCCGGCCAACGACGACGCCTACAAGTCGATTTCGTTGATTACGCTGGCAATCGGTAAGGCAATCGAAGAGGGCCTGATGGAGCGCAAACAGGACAAAGACGATCAGCGGGTTCAGGAGGAGGAAGAAGCCAAGCGGGGCGAAGACCTCGTGCAGGCCCGCGCCGAAGGCCAAAGTGAAAGTAAGCCGGACGACGTTTCGCCAAACGGGCAACCCGAAGCAACCGGCTCACCAGCCGCCGTTGCCGAAGACGAGCAGGAAGTATAAGACTTAGTTTGTGGTTTGGGCCGGGTCGCCGGAGCGATTTGTGGTTGGCTGACCGGACCGGCGTCAGTGTTCGTGCGTCAGCCAACCGCCCTGGCGACCCGGTACAAACCGTCAAACTACAAACCAAATCAATAGCCCGTAGCAGCCGCTATGGGCTATTTTCTGATAGATGATCGCCATCGTGTCACGTGCTGATGGCATTATAAACGAAAAAGTTAACAACTGAAAACCCTTTCAAACATGGCAATTACTGCTGCTGATGTAAATAAACTTCGGCAAGAGACCGGAGCAGGCATGATGGACTGTAAAAAGGCCCTGACCGAAGCCGATGGTGATTTTGGGAAAGCAAAAGAAGTGCTGCGAAAGCAGGGTCAGAAGATAGCCGACAAACGGGCCGACAATGCAACGGCCGAAGGGATTGTGCTGGCACACGTGAGCGACGACGGCAAGAGCGGCAAAGTGATTTCGTTAGCCTGCGAAACGGAGCCGGTATCGAAAGTGGCTGATTTTCAGAATCTGGCCATGACCATCATGAGTACCGCCGTTGCCACCCACGCCACCGACAAAGCCACGCTGCTGGCGACGCCACAGGCCGATGGCCGTTCCCTTCAGGATCATATTACTGACCTGATGGGTAAAATCGGTGAGAAAGTAGAAGTCGCTTCGTTCGAGACGGTGTCCGGCGACAAGGTTGTTTCGTACATTCACTCGAACGGTAAACTTGGTGTTCTGGTTGGGCTGACGAACACCAACGGAACGGATGTGATGGAAGTGGGCCGGGACATCGCCATGCAAATTGCCGCTATGAAGCCTGTTGCCCTCGACAAGGACGGCGTCGATGCTACCGTTGTGGAGCGCGAGATCGAAATTGGTAAGGATCAGGCCCGTCAGGAAGGGAAGCCCGAAGCCATGCTTGAGAAAATTGCGATGGGCAAACTCAATAAGTTCTACAAAGAAAATACGTTGCTGAATCAGGAATTCGTCAAAGACAACTCGATGACGATTGCTCAGTTGTTAGATAAAACCAGCAAGGGCCTGACCGTATCGGCATTCAAACGGGTTGCTATCGGATAAACCGGTGTGATTCACCTACCGACCAATACATATCCGGCCACGCGGCCGGATATTTTTTTTCTTGAGTAAATCTACTCCCGGATACATGTACGTACATGAGATGGGGTTGCTCACATCTGTTTTGTATACCACCGTACCCATGAAGAATTTTACCGACGAAGAATTAGTTAGCCGCTACCTCGAAACGCGCCGAGATGATTATTTCGGGCAATTGTATGAACGTTACTGCGACAAAGTTCACCGGAAGTGCCTGTCATTCACTAAGGATACCATGCAGGCCGAGGACTTAACGCAGGACATATTTGTACGATTGATTGCTAAGCTGGGAAGCTATAAAAAACAGGCCAAGTTCTCCACCTGGCTCTACTCGGTTACCTACAATCACTGCGCGGACCACCTGAGAGCACCGCGCCGACGCAATGAGGTGGCGGCAAACGGAAGCTGGGACACTCTCTCTGTTCCGGCCGATGATTCCTCCGAACGGGAGGAGATGCAGGACCACCTGATCCGGCTCGCCATGAGCAAACTGAGCGCTGACGAACAGGGGTTGCTGCGTCAGAAATACCAGGATGACGTGAGTATCCGGGATATGGCAAATCACCATTCGTTAACCGAAAATGCCGTAAAAATGCGGTTGAAACGGTCGCGGGACCGGCTGCGGAACGTATACCGGCAGGTATCCGCTGTCTGACCGGACGAATAACCGCTGTCCGTGACCATACCAGTGGTTTAGTGCCAAAGACCCGATTTACAGTCGGGTTTTTGGCGTGAAGAACGATCATTACATAAGTATGCCGTTGCCTTTCGGAATGCATGCTCTTACCTTGTAAGCCAATTACGGTCTTTACTCCGTCACCTTAATGAAGGACCTGTCCGACGAAGAGTTAGTGTTTCAGTATATTGAAACACAGCAGAATGCTTGTTTTGAGCGGCTTTACGAGCGCTACTGCGACAAGGTGTATCGAAAATGCCTGTCGTTTGCCAAAGACCCGGTGCGGGCCGAAGACCTGACCCACGACGTTTTTCTGAAAGTGGTGCTTAAACTGAGCACTTTCCAAGGGCAGGCCAAGTTTTCGACCTGGTTGTATTCCGTCACCTACAACTACTGCACCGACCAGGTACGATCATCCCGTTTGCGCTACGAAGTCTATGACGACGAGGGCTGGGAACGTTACGACGTGGGGGCCGAGGACGAAAACGACTTAGCCGAGTTAGCCGAACTCGAAGCACAGCAGGTGCAGCGGGCACTGGAAAAACTTTCCCCCGATGAGCAGACGATGCTTCTGATGAAATACCAGGACGACGCGAGTATCCGCGAAATAGCCATCCTGAACGGCTTAACCGAAAGCACTGTGAAGATGCGGCTGAAACGATCCCGCG
>JAYTAC010000126.1:0-1914 GCA_043737755.1 Spirosoma sp. | reverse complement strand
CAATTCAGGGAATTTTTGCGGCTCAGTACGACGTTCTCCGCGCCAACGGCCACAGCCCGTCCGAAGCGTTCAACGAAACCGTCGAAGAACTGACGCAGTCGCTGATGCCGCTCGTAGCCGAAAACGGCATGGACTGGATGTACGCCAACTGCTCGACTACCGCCCAGCGGGGTGCCCTCGACTGGTGGAAACCCTTCCGCGACGCCACGAAGCCCGTTTTTGAGCAACTCTACAATTCGGTAAAGTCGGAGGAGCAGGCTGAAATATCCATCACCCGCAACTCCCAGCCCGACTACCGCGAAAAACTCGAAGTCGAACTCTCCGAACTGCGCGAATCAGAGATGTGGCAAGCTGGTACGGCAGTCCGTGGCCTTCGCCCCGAGCGGAGTTGATCACTCAATTTTGAGTGTTTGGGTCTGATAAATATGTGTTGCTCTAATAGGCACGTCACAAACTTGTGCCCAGTGCACCATTCAACTGTGGGCCGAGATGGTGGCTCAGTTAGTACCCATATCCGCATTTACGCTTTGCATTCGTTATGGTAGCCGAAAAACAACCAACGATCCTGTTTCCCGATCTGGACAACATTTACCGAGCAGCCGAGCGGCTCCGGGACGTGGCTGTGCACACGCCTTTGCAGGAGAATATAAACCTCTCAGACCGCTACGGGGCGAATATTTACCTGAAGCGCGAAGATTTACAGGTCGTCCGGTCCTACAAAATTCGAGGTGCTTACAACAAAATGGCCAGCCTTTCGGCCGACGCATTGGCGAAGGGCGTCGTGTGTGCCAGCGCGGGTAATCATGCGCAGGGACTCGCCTACGCCTGCCGAAAAATGACCGTTCGGGGCATCATTTTTATGCCAACTACCACCCCGAATCAGAAGGTAAAGCAAGTTAAGCTGTTTGGTAAAGAGTTTGTGGAGGTGGTGCTGATTGGCGATTCGTACGACGATGCTTACCACGCGGCTGTGGCCTACGTCGATACGCACGAATGTACGTTTGTTCACCCCTTCGATGACGTATTGGTCATGGAAGGCCAGGGCACTGTCGGGCTGGAGATTTTCAATGATTCTAACTTCAGGATCGACTACCTGCTGATGGCCATCGGCGGGGGCGGTTTGGCATCGGGTGTTTCGACCGTATTCCGGCAGCTTAGTCCCAAAACTAAACTTATCGGCGTGGAGCCACTGGGGTCACCGTCGATGAAAGTTTCATTGGATGAGGGTCAGGTGGTGACGCTTGATGAGATCGACAAGTTCGTGGACGGGGCGGCTGTGAAGCGCGTTGGCAATACAACATTTGAAGTATGTAGGCGCAATTTGGACCGCGTCGTGCTGGTGCCGGAGGGTAAAGTTTGCACTACTATTCTACAACTCTACAACGAAGAAGCCATTGTCGCCGAACCCGCCGGAGCATTGACCATTGCCGCATTAGACTTCCTGAAAGACGAAATTCGGGGCAAAAACGTGGTGTGCTTGGTCGGTGGTGGCAACAACGACATCACCCGAACGGAGGAAATCAAAGAACGGTCGTTGCTCTACGAAGGGCTAAAACATTATTTTATCGTTCGGTTTGCCCAACGGTCCGGGGCCATGCGTGAATTTCTGAGCAACGTTCTCGGCCCCAACGACGACATTACGCTGTTTGATTATTCCAAGAAAACCAACCGCGAACGTGGCCCGGCAATGGTTGGCATCGAACTGAAAAGTAAAGCCGACTTCGAGCCATTAATCGAGCGCATGAAAGCAGCTAAAATTCAATTCGAGTACATCAATGATAAGCCCGCGCTGTTTGAGTTTTTGATTTGATTAACTGGTAGTGGCTCAATTGCGTTGTAACAGGTATCTTCGTGCATGGTTTTAGAAGCAGTTGTCTGTAAACATTGTGAGCGCACCCAACAGGTGCAGCGTTT
>JAYTAC010000125.1:0-4893 GCA_043737755.1 Spirosoma sp. | reverse complement strand
CGGGGTGCTGTTACCGCTGAAGCTGAAGGAACTGTTTATCCTGCTCAACGAAACGCA
The DNA here is from genome assembly GCA_043737755.1 of Spirosoma sp. Lineage (GTDB taxonomy): Bacteria > Bacteroidota > Bacteroidia > Cytophagales > Spirosomataceae > Spirosoma. The sequence continues at coordinate 4,836 of JAYTAC010000125.1, read as the reverse complement.
ACGCGACAGTTCATTTGTCAGCTTCCTGCATAACCTGCGCGTCCAGCCCTCGCTGGAATTACGGCGGTTGATCGAGCAGCATTTCCGGGAAAACCTGACCCTCGACCAATACGCTTTTCTGTCGGGCCACAGCCTGTCGTCGTTCAAGCGATTGTTCAGGAGCACTTTTGGCGAGGTCACGCCCGGCCATTGGATTCAGGAACGGCGGCTGAAAGAAGCGGCTCTGCTGCTCAACACCAGCCACCTGAACGTGTCGGAAATAGGTTTTGACGTAGGCTTCGAGAATTCGTCGCATTTTGTGCAGGCCTTCAAAAAACACTTCCGGTGTACGCCCAGTCAGTTTCGCAAACCGGAACCTGAACTGCTGACAACATAAGTTGACCGTTTGGGCAAAGCCACCCTCCGTTTGTTCATTTACTTTTGCATCGTTGATTTTTCTCACCCATTCACCGATACAACATGTCTATTACACGTGTGCTGCTGGCGGGTTTCGCCATCATGGGAGCTGGTCTGACGCCCCTCGTCGCCCAAACCGTCGACGGATTCGACCACCCCGAAAGCGTTTTTAAAGAAGGTAATGCTCTGTACGTCTCCAACCTCGGCAAAGAACTCAAGCCGAGCGACAAAGACGGCGATGGCTACATCAGCAAACTCGACCTGTCGGGTAAAGTGATTGACAAGCGGTTTTTACCAAAAACCGGCAAACTGAACGCCCCCAAGGGCATGGCCGCCATCGGCAACGTGCTCTACGTGACCGACGTAGATCGGGTGATAGGTTTCGACCTGACGAGCCGGGAACAGGTTTTTAGCGTCGACGTGCCGGGCACGGTATTTCTGAACGATCCCGTTATGATCGACGCCCGGACGCTGTGGGTGAGCGCAACCGACAAAAACCAACTCGTTCGGATTGATCTGGACAAAAAGACAGCCGAATTCCTGCCGATTTCGGGTCTCAACGGTCCCAACGGCCTGACGCTCAGCGACGATAAGAAGACGGTGTACAACGTTGGCTTCGGCGTTGACAACAAACCCAACGGCACGGTGGTTAAAATCGACGTGGCCAGTTTGAAGAGCGAACGGATCGGTACGTACGAGGGCTTGCTCGACGGCGTCTACCAGCGGGGCAACAAGCTGTACTTTTCGGACTGGAAATCGTTCGGCGATACGGGCGAGTTGCAGGTGCTCGATCTGAAAACGGGGCAGACCTCACGGGCGACCGATGTGGCCCTGATCGGCGGCTTCGCTGACTTCCTCGTGGATGGCAACCAACTCATCGTACCTTCGCTGACCAACAACAAAATAATTTTCACCAAATTCAATTAACCAATTCACGGATCAATAATCATGGCAGGAATCAAGCGTACATCGGAAGCCGTCTGGAACGGCACCGGCATGGAAGGTAGCGGCACACTCTCGTCGGCGAGCGGGGTACTGAATCAGACGCCTTATTCGTTCAAAGCCCGTTTTCAAAACGAAGACGGCAAAGCGGGCACCAACCCCGAGGAACTGATTGCAGCCGCCCACGCCGGTTGCTACGCCATGCAGTTGAGTTTCATGCTCACGGGCGCGGGTTTCGCTCCCACCTCATTGGACACCAAAGCGACCCTCGAAATGGAGCAGGTCGACGGTGGTTTCAAAATTTCGGGCATTACCCTGACTCTCATCGGCAACGTTCCGGGTATCTCGGCTGAGCAGTTCGATCAACTTGCCAACGAAGCCAAAACCGTTTGCCCCGTCTCGCAGGCCCTGTCGGCCCTGCCCATCACGCTCGACGCGAAGTTGGCGTAGGTGACTTGGGTTTATTCTCATTGACGGGCCGGAAGCTGATGCTTCCGGCCCGTTGTTTTTTGCGCTACATTGGCCTTGAAATTTCAGCAAAACGCCATGAACCACCCGACCCGACGCCAATTTATCCGCACGGCCGCCCTCACCGGGGCCGCAACCTCCATTGGGGCAACCTCAGCTTTTCCGGCTATTCTAAACAGCTCCCGAGGTGCCACAGACGCCGACAAACCGGTACGGCTGGGCTTCATCGGCGTGGGCGAGCGGGGCCGTAGCCACGTTGAGCAGGCACTCCTGCGTGACGACGTGACGATCCCCGCCATCTGCGACGTATCGGCCGACAGCATTGCTAAAACCAACGCCCTAATCCAAAAAGCTGGTCGCAAAGCTCCCGAAGCCTATTCCAACGGCAAAGAAGCGTTTTTGCAAATGCTCAAACGCGACGACCTCGACGGCGTGGTAATTTCGACGCCCTGGGAATGGCACGTGCCAATGGCCGTAGCAACGATGAAAGCGGGCAAATACGCAGCCGTGGAAGTGTCGGCGACGGTGACGCTTCAGGAGTCGTGGGATTTGGTCGATGCGTCGGAGAAAACCGGGATGCCATGCATGATGCTGGAAAACGTGTGCTACCGGCGCGACGTGCTGGCGGTGCTGAACATGGTGCGGCAGGGACTGTTCGGCGAGATGACCTACGCCCACTGCGGCTACCAGCACGATTTGCGGGAGGTGAAATTCAACAACGGCAAACAAACCTACGGCGGGGGCGTCGAATTCGGCGAAAAAGCCATCTCCGAAGCCCGCTGGCGCACGCAGCACTCCGTCGACCGCAACGGCGACCTGTATCCGACGCACGGTCTCGGCCCGGTGGCCCACTGGCTCAACATCAACCGGGGCAATCAGTTCGTGCGGCTCACCAGCATGGCCACCAAAAGCCGGGGACTGCATAAATACGTCGTAGACCACGGCGGGGCCGACCACCCCAACGCTAAAGTCAACTTCAAACTCGGCGACGTTGTCACGACCATGATCGAATGCGCCAACGGCGAGAATATCATGCTAATGCACGACACCAACTCGCCCCGCCCCTACTCGCTGGGGTTCCGGGCGCAGGGCACCGAAGGCATCTGGATGGACGATAACGACATGATTTACTTGGAAGGTAAATCCGCAAAACCCCACACGTGGGAACCGTTTGCCACGCATCAGGACAAGTACGACCACCCGCTCTGGAAACGCCACGGACAAACGGCCGAGAGTGGCGGTCACGGGGGCATCGACTTTTTCGTGCTGCGGGGGTTCATCGAAGCCGTGAAAGCCAAAGGCCCCGTGCCTATCGACGTGTATGATGCGGCTGCGTGGAGTGCCATCAGCCCGCTGTCGGAGGAGAGCATTGCGGGCGGCAGCAAAGCCGTCGACATTCCCGATTTCACGCGGGGCAAGTGGAAAACCAACAAACCCATTTTCGGGCTGAACGACGTTTATTAATCGCTGTGGGCACTGTCCGAAAAGCAACCTCGCCGGACGAGATTCCGGGGTACGACAAAGCCTACTGGTACGCCAAAACTCCGCTGGAGCGGTTGGATGCCGCCCTGAAATTGATCCTTCATGCCAAAGCCATCTACCGGGCGAACCCGGCAAACCCGCCCATAGTCGATGGAAACCGAATAGTTAAGTTTCGTTCGGCTGATGAACGAAAAAAACATGGTCGGCCGCAGGACTTACGCGACATTGAGAATCTGCCGAACCCCGATTGATGCGCTTTGCTGGATTTCAGCCTACTTTGCAGTCAACATAATCCATTATTCATTATCCTGACATGGTCACTGCCCCGCCCAAAACCCAATCGTACCTCGGTCCCCTGCTCATCATCGGTGCTCTTTTCTTTGTTTTTGGCTTCGTTACGTGGGTCAACAGTGTTCTGATTGCTTTTTTCAAGCAAGCCTTCAGCCTGAGCACCGTTGGCTCCAACTTGGTGGCCTTCGCGTTTTTTATTTCCTACACGCTGATGGCCATTCCGTCGTCGGCGTTGCTGAAGCGGACGGGTTTCAAAAACGGGATGTCGATGGGCTTGCTCGTGATGGCGGTCGGCACCGTTATTTTCGTTCCGGCGGCCAAAATCGTGTCTTACCCGTTATTTTTGGTGGGCTTGTTTTTAATCGGCATTGGCCTGACTATACTTCAAACAGCCTCGAATCCCTACGCCACCATTTTAGGCCCGCGTGAGAGTGCCGCCCAGCGTATCAGTTTTTTGGGCGTAGCCAATAAATTAGCGGGTATCATCAGCCAGTTTATTTTTGGCGGGCTGCTGCTGACGGGAGCCAAGGCCGTTTCGGGAACCGCCACGCTGGAAAAAGTGGTGACGCCTTACCTGATCCTGACGGGTGTGCTGATCGTATTAGCGGGCCTGATCCGGTTCTCGAACCTGCCCGAAGTATCCGAAGAGCAGGAGGACACATCTACCGACATGACCACGCGCACCAGCGTCTGGCAGTTTCCGAGTCTCGTGCTTGGCGTTATAGCCCTCTTCTGCTATGTGGGCGCGGAGGTCATTGCGGGCGACACAATCATCAATTATGGAAAATCAACCGACGTTGGCATAGAGATGCAACGCGCTCTTGCTCCGATGTTAAACGTTCTGTCCTCGTTGGGATTTGGTATAAATAGAAACCCGGAAAGCCTGCCAAATTATTTAACCGTGTTTACGTTGGTTGGTCTCATGACCGGCTATATATTGGGTATTGCCCTGATTCCACGCTATATCTCGCAGCAGACGGCCCTGCGATTTGGTGCTTTGTGGGGCCTGGCCCTCACTACCATTGCGCTGATGACGAGCGGCTTCACGTCGGTCCTGTGCGTGGCTCTGCTGGGTTTTGGTTTGGCTCCCATTTGGCCCGCCGTGTGGCCGCTGGCCCTGAACCGGCTCGGCAAATTCACCAAAATCGGCTCGGCCCTGCTCATCATGGGCATATCGGGCGGTGCCCTGCTCCCACTCCTGCACGGCTACCTGACCGACACCGTCAGCCCGAAAATGGCGTACACCTTATTGCTGCC
>JAYTAC010000124.1:0-4894 GCA_043737755.1 Spirosoma sp. | reverse complement strand
CGGTCATCAGCATCAACGACGGCAAAACGGGCGAACTGTTGTGGAAGTACGACAAGAGCCTGTCGCGCGGATTCGGCAGCGATACCGGCAGCATCATCACAACCATCATGCGCAAGGCATCCCGGCAGTTTCCGTATGACAAAGATTATCGGGATTAAGTCGGTGAACTTACTAACGAAAAAAGCCCCGCTACTCAATTAGCGGGGCTTTTTTCGTTAGTGGGAGTCCGTCAAATCACCCGGTTAGTGCTGCCAGTCGCAGTCGGGACTGAGCCATTCCTGACCGGGGTCGATGGGTGCGCCGTCGGGTGGGGACATGGCCGGGGCCGATACCGTCCGGTCGGGTTCGCTCAGGTACTGGCTGATAATCCACTTAGTGTACGCATTGCGGTAAGGAGTAGTGCCTGTTGCCTTGCTATTGCTGATTCTGAGGATCGCTTCGTGGGTCGCGGCCCGGACGCTGCCGTCGGCGTCTTTATTGGTGGCTAACCGGATAAGCTGGTCAACGTACATCCGCTCGGTCATGCGGGCAATCTCGCCAATGTACTCGGGGTTATTAAGCCGGGGCGATTTCACAATCGACTCGTGCAGTTGCCCGAACACGTCGTTCAAATCGGGCAATCGGGGGTCGCGGGTTTTCTGGAACACTAACCGGGCGCAGCGTTCGGGGTTGAGAATCAGGCGCAGGGTCAGGTTGACGGCGGCTTCGGGCGGGGCCATCGCGTCGAAGGTGAGACCCGTGTGGCGTTTGAACACCTCGCGCGGGTTGGGATCGAAACGGAACGGGCGGGGCGGAATCAGGGACAGCACCGGGCTGGGTACGGCTAAGAAAACCGGGTCGAGCGTGGCTATCAATGCGGTCAATGCCCGGTTTTGCTCACCAGCCGGAACAATCGAATACACCGGCTGACCCGCTTCGGGAAGCCGCACCTCGGAAAGCCGCACCTCGGAAAGCCGCACCTCCCGCAGCGCGTTGGCGTAGGTTTGCCCGCCCAGCACTTTAGCGGCTGCTTCGATCTGGTAGCGGTGGAACATGTACATCGGCACGAACACCTCTTCGAGCATCGCCATCGGCATCCCGACCGGAATTTTTCGCTCACTGAAGTTAGCCAACGCTACCCGGCGTACATCCATCACGCGCCGGAGTTCGTCCACGGCGTTGGACCCGTTGTCCCACAGGTGCGTGGCCGGATGCACCGAGCCTTCGGGCCGGGCGTCCTGATCAGTCAGAAACGACAATCCGGCTCCCTGCATCTGCGTCACGATTTTTTCTAACTCCCGCTTCTCATCGGCACCCGTCGCAAACTGCTCGTAACCGTAACGAATGCTCCATTTGTCGTACACGCCGATACCTTTAGCGTACGCATCCGACAGGTCGATGCCCGCTCCTTTCACCGTTGCCACCATCGTTGGATAGTCCATTACCGACGCCCGGCCGTGGGTACTGGCCAAATAGTTATGGGGCAAACCCAGCGTGTGGCCAACCTCGTGGGCCGCTAACTGCCGAAGCCGGTCGAGCGACATTTGCAGCATCGGCGAGTTGTCGGGTGCGGTCGGGTCGGTGGCGGCCGCAAACTCACCAACCAAGCCCTGCGCAATTAAATAATCCTGCCGGACCCGCAGCGAACCGAGCGTAACTTTCCCTTTGAGAATTTCGCCCGTGCGCGGGTCGATGATGCTTGCGCCATAGCTCCAGCCGCGCGTAGAGCGGTGCACCCACTGAATCACATTGTAGCGAATGTCCATCGGGTCGGCGTCGGGCGGGAGCAGTTTCACCTGAAACGCATTGCGGAACCCGGCGGCTTCAAACGCCTGATTCCACCAGGCCGTGCCGTCCATCAGGGCCGTACGAATGGGTTCGGGCGTGCCGGGGTCGAGGTAGTACACAATCGGCTTGACGGGGTCACTGACAGTTGCCAACGGGTCGCGCTTTTCCAGCCGGTGCCGCGAGATGTAGCGTTGCGTAACGGGCTGGCCAACGGGCGTGGCGTAGTCGAAAAACTCAATGCCGCCGTAGCCGATGCGCGGATCGAACCGGCGGGGTTTGTAGGCGTCGGGACCGTCGAGCGGAGGCAGTTGCACGAACGAGTGGTGCTGGTGCATGGTCACGGCGGCAGGCGTTGGCACCACCTCGCGCAGGTACGCACCGGCTCCTTCGCCCGTGAGCGTAATGATTGTCTCGAACTCGGTATTCTGGGGAAAACTTTTCGTGCGGGGCAGGTACATCGCGCTCCGCATGGGGTCGAATTTGTAGGTGCCCTGCTTCGTTTGGGCGATGGCCTGCGCGGCTCCCACGGCGTCCTGCATCAGAAACGGCGTCAGGTCGACCAGCACCCTGTTTTGTTCTTCGGCGGCAATCTCGAAACCGGCATGAACCGACTGCGCAAAGGATTCTTCCACGGCCCGCCGTTCAAGCGGGTCGTTTGTGATAGCGCGGTAAGCGTAGTTTGGCTCAACCAGCAGCACTTTGTTACCGCTGCGCTGAAACTTAACCACGTGCTCCTGCCCCAGCCGCCCCCGGTCTAAGCCAATGTCGTTGGAGCCAACGCCCTGCGCCAGCGTCGGGTAGTATAAAAACTCGGTGTCGAATTTATCAATTTCAAGCCAGATTTTTCCTTTGCGGGCATCCCAGTAATACGTCATGAAACCCGCACTGCGGACCATACCGGCGGTAAAATTAGCAATGGTAGCCGGGGTTACGGCAGACGCCGGAGCGGGTGAGGTAGTCTGGGCGTGGAGCCAGATGCGGCTCATGCCCAACACCTGAATAAGAACCAGTAGTCTTTTTTTCATCCTGAGCGCGGTTGTAGTTTGTGCTCAAGATACGCGAAAAGAGAAAAACTACCCTAATTCACGACTCCGCCCTTCAGGTTTGTTTCCAGATACGACGTGTACTGCTGATACAGAAGCTGATAACTCGCCGGGTTGTACGATACGCCATGTGCACCGGGCGGGTAGATGCGCAGATCGGCGTCCTTGCCCGCGTCTTCCAGCGCGTTCATCAGTTGAAACGTGTTGCGGACGTGGACGTTCTCATCCATCGTGGAGTGGGCGATGAACATCTTACCGGCGAGGTTTTTGGCGTAGGTCGTGACGGCACTGGCGGTGTATTTAGCGTCGTTTTCGGGCAGCAAACCCATGTAGCGTTCGGTATAAATGCTGTCGTACAACCGCCAGTCGGTGACGGGCGCACCCACGAGCGACACCCGAAAAACGCCAGGGTGGGTCAGCATGGTGTAGCTGCTCATGTAGCCGCCGTAACTGTGTCCCCGGATGGCCATGCGGCCCGCATCAACCCACGGCCGGGCGGCCAAATACTTCGCAGTTTCGGCGAAATCCAAGCTCTCGAACTTACCCAACTGCTCATACACGACTTTCTCAAAATCACGGCCGTAGCCCCCGCTGCCCCGGTTATTCACGCTCACCACCACGTAGCCCGTCTGCGCTAACCACTGATGCCAGCCCGTGGTAGTCCATTCGTTATACACCGACTGTGCACCCGGCCCGCCGTAAATATCCAGCACGACGGGGTACTTCTGAGTTGGCACGAAACCGAGCGGTTTGATGATCGAGATGTCGATTTTCTGCCCGTCCGAGGTTGTAAACGAGGTCAGTTCTTTGGGCGCGTAGGCGTGGCTTGCTACGTAGTCCGTCACCTTCGCGTTGATTTCCAGGGCCTTGATGAGTTTGCCCTGCGTGTCGCGCAGTTCGACCTGCGTGGGCGTCTGCACGTTGGAATAGCGGTCGATGAAATACTGGCCGTTGGGCGACAGGTTGACCGTGTGCCGCCCGGATACGCTCGTCAGCCGACGCTTGTTTTTACCGTCGAGGTCAGCTACAAACAGGTGCCGCTCCATCGGCGATGCTTCCGTAGACGTGAAATACACCCGCTTCGCCTTCGGGTCGATGTGATGCACGTAGGTCACTTCCCACTTGCCGCTCGTGACGGGGTTAAGCAGCTTGCCCGAATAATCGTAGCGGTAGAGATGCGCGAACCCGTCGCGGTCCGACACCCAGTAGAATTCGTCGGCACCAGCCGGGAAGTAAAGCAGATGGTTGATGCCCGCAAAGAAGTCGAACACGTCGACCCACGTGCTGGACTTCTCTTCCATGATCTGTTTCGCGTTGCCGGTGCGCCCGTCGGCCATGAACAGCCGCAGGTGATTCTGCTTCCGGTTGAGGTGGACAACGGCGAGTTGCCCGGCCTGCGAGGTCCAATAGATGCGCGGGATGTAGCCGTCCGGTTCCGCTCCGGCGTACCGGCCGTCTTGGTCAAGTGCTACGTTCATCCACTCTTTTTTTCGGTTGGCGAGTTCAATGACGCCGATGCGCACGGTTGGATTCTTGTCGCCGACGCGCGGGTAGGGCAGCGAATCGTATTTCTCGTCAAACCCCTTATAATCCGTCAGTTTATAGATCGGCACCTGCCGCTCGTCGGACTGCCAGAACGCAATAAACTTACTATCGGGCGACCATTCCCACGCCTGCGCCAGTCCGAACTCTTCTTCGTAGGCCCAACCAAAGCGACCGTTGTAGAACGACGGTTTGGCATCGTCGGTGAGTTGGGTTTCTTGTTGGGTGCCGAAGTCGAACGTAAACAAATTACCACCCCGTTCGTAGCCGATTTTCTGACCGTCGGGGGCCAGTTCGGCGGTTTGGGCGTCTTTGGCCACGAGTTTCAGGCTTTTGTCAGCCACCGCGTAAACGTAATAATCCGATACGCCCGACCGCCGGTAAACGGGCCGGAAGTTGGTTTGGAACAAGATATTTTTCGCGTCTTTCGACCACTGGAACGAGCCGTAGGCAAATGGTTTATCGGTGCCGGGAAAGGTAAGCTGACTCCCGTCGAATACCACGATTTCGGTCTGGTCCTTCGGCGATAGTATTTTGATGAT
>JAYTAC010000123.1:0-1919 GCA_043737755.1 Spirosoma sp. | reverse complement strand
TCGCTTCGCCCTGGAAATAGGGGTTGTTTACCGATTCAATCAACCAATCAACCGCCCCGACTAACCATGAAAGCGATCCTGTTTATCACCTTAGCCCTGATTTTTGGCTTGGTTACGAGTTGTGAAACGAAGTACGATTCCGTCAGGCCGGACAACGTGCTGTACCTCCGAAGTAAGGGGGCTGATATGCCTGTTTACGTCCGGGGTAATCTTTCCTCGCAGGTCATCATTCTGCACCTACACGGTGGGCCGGGGGGTGGGGCTATTGTGACTGAGGACTGGTATAAAGAGTTGTCGGGTCAGTACGCGGTAGCTCTGTGGGAGCAGCGGGCAGCGGGATCATCGAGCGGAAACGTCGATAAATCAACGCTCACCTACGAACAGTTCGCCGAGGATTGTGGCAACGTGATCCGGTTGTTGAAGATGAAGTATCCTCAGGCTAAAATCTTTCTGATGGGCCGTAGCTTCGGCGTGGAATTAGGCTGGCAATTCCTGACTACGCAGAACGGGCAGGATCAGGTGGCCGGTTGGATTGCCGTTAACGGAACCCACTCTGGTTTCAGTTACCACTACCACCAACGGGAGTGGCTGTTGAAGGCAGCGAAAGCATAGAACAATCAGCCAATTTATGACTGGTGTCAGGCTAACCCCGTCACGCCGACAACCTTATCAGCGTATGATGATGCTCAAGCCTATCGGTACATGGTCAAGTTAGGGGGTGATCAATCCGGTGGAATCACGCCGGGGTTTATCGTGCAAAAGACGTTTTTCTCCCCGGTGACTATGCCGGGTAGTGTGCTTAATGTCCTGCAGTTTTTTCGTAATAAGGACGTTACCCGGCAGTTCAAAGCCTTCGACCGGTCGGCTTATTTGCCACAGATCAAGTTGCCCGTAGCCCTGTTTTGGGGGAAGATGGACGGCAACGTGCCGATTGAGATTGGCCGGGAGACCGACAGTTTATTGACCAACTGTCCTAAACGCTTCATCACGTTCGATAAGTCGTGGCACTCACCCCAGGAAACCGAAAACGGACGGTTTACAAGCGAAGTAATTGATTTCATTAAAACGTATAAATAACCGTAGCAATCAAGAGACAACAGCTTTATTTTCAAAGTGTTGTTTTGTTCGCTATTTGCTGACGACAGGAGTAAACGTAATCGTGAACGTGGTTGGAAGAGCAGCCTGAATCAGCGACGTAACGGCTAAACCTTCAGGACGAAAGCCAATAGTCGTACTGCATATACCGGGCCGTTTCGTCGGCAACGTCTTTGCCCAGCAGCCGCCCAACCACGTAGAGCGACATATCGATCCCGGCCGAAATACCCGCCGAGGTGATAACTTTTCCGTTATCGACATAGCGTTCCGACGGACGCAGTTCGGTGCGGGGCGCAGCCTGACGCATCCCGTCGAGGGCTAAGTAGTGCGTCGTTGCTGCCAGTCCGTCGAGTAGTCCCGCTCTGCCAAGCAGAAACGAACCCGTGCAAACCGACAGTACTAACTCGGCGGTGTCGGCCGTGCGCCGTAGCCAATTCAGCACCACCGGATTATCCATCTCCCGCCGTGAACCGTAGGGCGTGCCATCGGCGTGAATGCCGCCCCCGCCCGGCACAATAATGATGTCGGCTTTGGGGTGGTCGTTGAGCAGGTACGTCGGGTTGATGCTCAGCCCATTACGCGCGTAAACCGGCCCACGCTCACTGACCGTGAATACACGAAACGGTGCTGAATCGACCTTGCGGTCAGCTACGCCGAAGACCTCGAACGGCCCGGCGAAGTCGAGCACTTCAATTTCGTTGAACAGAAGAATAGCAACGGTGCGCATGAATGATGAATGATGAATGATGAATGATGAATGATGAGCCTTGCAGCGCATTCATCATTCATCATTCCCTTTACTTCTTCCCCATCGTAATCAGCAC
>JAYTAC010000122.1:0-4897 GCA_043737755.1 Spirosoma sp. | reverse complement strand
TGCTCGACAAGTCGCTGGAACTGCCCATCCGCTGGAACCGGATCGGCGAGGCTACCCTGCACTACGGCGCGTTTTATGCCGCTTTCGGCTGGCTGGGCTTTTTTATCATGCCGCTGCTGATGGGTTGGTGGATTAGCTGGGTTTGTCGGCGAAACTCATCGGCCACGCCTATTGGGTTTCTCCGGCAGGTCGTCTTCTCATTGGCCCTGTTTCAGTTCATCACGCGGGGCTATTTTCCGCAGTTCGTTGACCATTTCGTGTACTTGTCCATTCCCGTCTGGCTGCTCGGTAGCCGGATTCGGGACGCTACCATTGCCCAACCCACCGCCACGAACCCTGTCTATGAAACTGTTCATTAACGCCGTCAACCTGTCGTCGGCGGGTGGGCTGAATGTAGCTCTGAACTTCCTGAATGCATTAAACCAGTGCCGCCCCGACGATCTGGTATTTTATGTCGCGGCTCCCCGGCACTGTGGCTACGAAGCTCTGGCAACGGCCGGTACGCGTACGCACCTGCTTTGGGTGCCCGATTGGGCCAACGGTCCGGTACTGCGCCCGTATGTGGATTACGTTTGGCTACCGGCGCAAATTCGAAAAGTCGGCCCCGACGTGGTTTTCACGATGGGAAACTTTGCCACCCCGACATTGGTCCGGCAGGTGGTGCTGTTGCAGAGTCCGTACCCGGCCTACCCCAACGAGCGGGACGTTTGGGCGCGTTTGGATGGGTTGGATACGCTGATTATCCGGGTGCGTAATGCTGTTTTCGGTCGGCGGCTGAAACACGCGGCTGTGCTGCTGGTGCAGACCGAAACCATCCGGGCGCGCATTCAAACGCTGTACCCGCAGTTGCCGTCTGTCCGGCTGTTGCCCAACGCCTACGCGCCGTTGACGGGTCAAACGTATTACGCGCTGCCGTTCGTGAAAGAAGCGGGGTTGTGGTATTTGGTCTGTCTGTCGCGCTATTACACCCACAAAAACATAGAGGTACTGGTCGATGTGGCCCGGCTGGTTCGCCAGCGAAACTTGCCGTACCGAATTCTGCTGACCATCGAACCGGCGCAGCACCGTAACGCCCGCCGGTTGCTGAACCGTATTCGGCGCGAAGGGCTGAGCGAGTACATCATCAACATTGGTACGGCTCCCATGACGGGCGTTGCTTCGCTCTACGGTCAGGTCGACGGACTATTGCTGCCGACACTACTGGAATCGTTCTCGGCCACCTACGTCGACGCGATGCACCTCGGACTGCCCATTTTCACGTCGCAGCGGGACTTTGCGGAAGACGTTTGTGGCGATTATGCGTACTACTTCGATCCGCTCTCCGCCGAGTCCATCGTCTCCGCCATCAGCCGTGGGTTCGACGATCCGGCTCTCCTGCAACAAACTATAGCAAACGCCCGGCTGCGGTCGGCGGACCTGCCCGACTGGACGAGGGTTGCGCAGATTGGGTTGGACGTTATTCGGTCGCTGAACGATCAGGCGTCCGCCGACGAAACCCCGCTGCCGGTAGAAGTGCTGACGCGCTGACCGACTAACTGCCTGACCCACCCCATGAACGCAATCGACTTTCACAACGACATCGCCACGCAATTCGACCACCGGTACGAATCGTCGCGGGCGTTTGGGGAGCGTTTTCGCGTCTGGACGGACCTGTTCGGCCGCTACGTCAACGCTACCGACCACGTGATGGACTTGGGCTGCGGATCGGGAATTTTCAGCACCTACCTCGCTAACTGGGGGTGCTCGGTAATCGGAATCGACGGGGCGGTGGCGATGATCGAGTTGTGCAACCGGAAGAAGACGTCGGCCAATGCCTGTTACATCGTTCAGTCGCTGCCGCTTGACGATACCCGCGCATTCAGCCCGCAGGACGTGATTATTGCGTCGAGTCTGCTTGAATACATTGATGATCTGGAGCGGGTGCTGTACCAAATCAACGCACTGCTCACGCCCGGCGGTCTGCTGATGGTATCTATGCCGAACCGGCTGAGCGTGTACCGGCGCGTCGAGCGTGGTCTGTTTACCCTGACGGGGTATCCGCGCTACTTCGCCCACATCCGTCACGTCACAACCGAAACGGGCTTCAACCGGCAACTGACCGGTCTGGGCTTCGACGTACTCGAAACCAAGTACTTCGCCGGTGGCGATCCGCTGTCGCGGTTGTTGAGATGGGTGTTGCCCGCGCGGTACGTCAGCAACCTGTTCGTGGGCATCTACCGAAAAACCAAATCTGCTAATTATCCCACCGCATGAAAATCCTGAGCGTCGTTGGTGCCCGCCCGAACTTCATGAAAATTGCCCCGCTGCACCGGGCTTTCCTGACGCACCCTGCCATCGAATCGAAAATTGTGCATACGGGTCAGCACGACAACGCTCGCATGAGCGACGTGTTTTTCAGGCAACTCGACCTACCCCGGCCCGACCATCACCTCAACGTAAAAGCCGGAACGCACACCCAAAAGACCGCTGAGATCATGCTCCGGTTCGAGACCGTGCTGAGTGCCGAACGGCCCGACTGGGTGCTGGTTGTGGGCGACGTGACGAGTACGCTGGCCTGCGCGTTGGTGGCGGTGCGGATGAGCATTCGGGTGGCGCACGTCGAAGCGGGGCTGCGCTCCGGGGACCGCCGGATGCCCGAAGAAATCAACCGGATTCTGACCGATACCCTGTCGGACCGGCTGTTTGTAACTGAGCAGTCGGGGCTGGATAACCTTCGGCGCGAAGGCATCGCCGACTCAAAAATTCACCTCGTCGGCAACGTCCTGATTGATTCATTAGTGCAGTACCGCCCCAAAGCAAACGCGCTGAACACCGTTGGTGCACTGGGCCTGACGCCGGGCGGCTACGCGCTGATGACCATGCACCGCCCGGCGAACGTGGACGACGAAGCGGGCCTACAGCGTATTGTTCAGATTGCGGAAAACACGTCCCGACACCGGACCGTGCTGTTTCCGGTGCATCCACGCACCCACGCCAACCTCGAACGTTTCGGGCTGATGGCGAGGCTGACGGCTATCCCGAACGTGCGTCTGCTGGAGCCGCAGGGTTATTTAGAGTTCCTGAACCTGCTGGAATACGCGGCCATCGTCATCACTGATTCGGGCGGTATTCAGGAGGAGACGACGTATTTGCGGGTGCCGTGCCTGACCTTCCGCGACACCACCGAACGGCCCGTTACCATCAACCTTGGCACCAACCAACTTCTGCCCGATCTCAACCCGGCAACGGTGGAGCATAAAGTAGCTGACATCCTGACCGGCAGGGCCAAACCCGGCATCATCCCGCTGTTGTGGGACGGTCAGACCGCCGGGCGCATCGCAAATATTCTTCTAAACCGCACTGGCGGACCGGCAGAGGAAGAGGAGGAAAACACGGAGGTCACGGAGAAAATGGAGAGAATAAATCTTTCTTCTCCGTGACCTCTGTGTTTTCCTCCTTTTCCTCTGCGTTTAAAAATCTAAACTATGAAACAACTCATCCAGGACCTCAAAACCGGCGAAACCCGGCTCGAAGACGTGCCCGCTCCACAGGTGCGCCGGGGGCAGGTGCTGATTCAGACGACCCGTTCGCTGGTATCGGCCGGTACGGAGCGGATGCTGGTTGAGTTCGGGCGGGCGAGTCTGCTGGCCAAAGCCCGTCAGCAACCCGATAAGGTGAAGCAGGTGCTGGACAAAATCCGGTCCGACGGTTTGCTGCCGACGCTCAACACGGTGGTCCGTAAATTAGACCAGCCGCTGCCTCTTGGGTACTGCAACGTCGGCACGGTGCTGGCGGTGGGCGAGGGCGTCACGGACCTGCGCATCGGCGACCGGGTGGCATCCAACGGTCCCCACGCCGAGGTGGTGTGCGTACCGAGAAATTTGGTGGCATTAGTTCCCGATGGCGTGAGCGACGACGAAGCCGCATTTACCGTTACTGGGGCGATTGGCTTGCAGGGCGTCCGGCTGCTGAATCCGACATTGGGCGAAACCGTCGTGGTAATCGGGCTGGGGCTGATTGGCCTGCTCACCGCCGATTTGCTCCGGCTCAACGGGTGCTGCGTCATTGGTCTGGACATCGACGAAACCAAACTCGACCTGGCCCGGCAACGGGGAATCACAGCTCTTAATTCTGCCGATACCGATTCGGTAAACGCCGTTCTGTCGCTCACGAACGGGATCGGGGCTGATGGCGTGGTGATTACGGCGTCGGCTAAAAGTGATGAAGTAGTGTCGCAGGCCGCCCGCATGAGCCGCAAACGAGGTCGTATCGTGCTCATCGGCGTGGTTGGGCTGGACCTGAACCGGGCCGATTTTTACGAGAAAGAACTCCAGTTTCAGGTGTCATGCGCCTATGGTCCCGGCCGTTATGATGACGTCTACGAACAGCAGGGCCACGATTACCCGCTGCCGTTTGTGCGCTGGACGGCAAACCGCAATTTCCAAACGATTCTGCAACTGCTGGCTACTGGTCAGTTGACCGTTGCATCGCTGATTACCGGGAACATACCCTTCGATGGGTTCGACGCCATTTACGGCACTATCGAAACGTCGCACTCCATCGCGTCGCTGATGCACTATCCTAAAACGGTTGATCTGAATCCTATTGTCACATTGCGGGAGAGTCGATACGCGGGCGGCACCGGCACCATCGGGTTGATTGGCGCGGGTAACTTCACCGGGGCTATACTGCTTCCGGCCCTGAAAGTGGCTGGTGCAAATCTAAAAACCATTGCCAGTGCGGGCGGACTGAACGCGACGCTGCTGGCTAAGAAATTCGGCATCGACCAAAGCACCACCGACTACCGGCAAATACTTGATGATCCCGCCATCGACCTGTGCGTCATCGCCACCCGCCACGACAGCCACGCCCGCCTGACAATCGACGCGCTGCGGGCCGGTAAGCACGTATTTGTGGA
>JAYTAC010000121.1:0-4897 GCA_043737755.1 Spirosoma sp. | reverse complement strand
CCGGGCGAATCCACGCCGGGCGAATCCACGGCTCCGGCGTACCGGCCGGGGGTGCAGGTGGCCCGCACGAGCAGGTCGATGGGCTCATCGGAGCCGTTGCCCAGAAAAATCTGCTCCGGTCGAACGCCCTTAATCGGGGCCAACCGCTGCTTGATGGCCCATTGGTGCGGGTCGGGGTAGCGGCTGAAATCACCGTCCGGCGCGGTTGAGCCGACGGAATTTTCGTTAGCGTCCAAAAACACGCCTTCCGTACCGGTGTACTCGTCGCGGGCCGAGGAGTAGGGCATCAGGGTCAGGATGTGGGGACGGAGGAGTTGAGTGAGTTGAAACATGAGTTAGTTGTTGAACAGCCGCACATCGAACGAGAAAGGCTCAATGTCCACAAGCTTGACGCGCTTCATCACCGGGTGGCCGGGGCTGACGACGTAATTGCATTCTGACTTGACAATAATCGACGGAACGCGAAGTAACAGCGATGCCTGTCCAGTGAGCCACTGATCGCCCAACTGCCGGGTACGTTTCTGATCTTCGCGCCAGTTGGCGTTTAGCTGACCGACGTCAACCGTGCTGACAAACACGTCGTCGGGCACGTACAAAACGGCTATTTTATAGTCATCGTCAGGTGGCAGGCCGGACAGATAAACCAGCGATTCGACCATCGCCAGCGAACGACTTTGGGCGGTGTACAGTGCGTACATACCAGACGAGTTCCAGCGTCCGCCCCGTTCGTATGCCCCCTTGCCGCTCAGATCGGAAACGTATTTACTTCGGGTGATGCGAAACAGTTCCATCAGGCGAAAATACCGTGTTCGATGCGCCCAAGAATAGTGTCGACCGTATTGATACCCAATTCATTGTGCAAAATATCGATGGGTCTTTTTTCCTGAATTGATGCGTTGGGGCGATACAGCCAGTCCCGGAAATAGTCGGCTCCCAGTGCATCGGCTCCGTGAGCCAGCAAGTCGGCCAGCACAAATAAACGGCCGGACACAACCTCACTCAGGCGATCAGTATCGGCATACCGATGCAGGTTGCGGGCCGTAACAGGCAGCAGTCTGACAATCTCCCGAACATCAAGACCGTACAACTCAGCCAGATGTTTAATGGTCGCTTTCGGGATACCTTCTGCCACCATATCGACCAGATCAATTTGGTTTTTCATCTGACGCCCAATCAGGGTTGGTCCGCCTAATGTTTGGTAGGCCACTGTAGCATTCATACTGATTTGAATTATTTCCGTAAAAATACTGACATTTTTCCGAACTAACCAATGTACGTCAATTGGCCGCTACCGGCGTCGGTCGCCACCGGAACGACTGCCCGTCAATGGCCCGCATTGTGCAAAGAACGCCGTTCAAATGGTCGTACTCGTGCTGAAGCAGTTCCGACAGTCCCCAGTCCGTCACGTCCCAAGTGTGGGGCTGCCAGTGCTCATCGCAGCAGGTCATCATCAGACTGCGGTGCCGCCGGACGCGAACCAGCAGATTCGGAAAACTCATGCAGTCGTCCCAGAGTTCGTCCGTTTCGTCACTGACAGCCGTAAATTCGGGGTTGATAATCACGACGGGTTGGTCGATGTTAACATAAATCAGCCGTTTCATAATACCGAGTTGCGGGGCCGCAATCCCCCGCCCAAACCGATACGTTGCCCGAATTTCCTGCATCACATTGTGCAGATCAGCCACCCAGCCCGGCACGAGCGGCAGTTCCGATTTCAGCACGGGAGCGCACGTTTGGTACAGGCGCGGGTCACCCAGCAGCAGCAGATCGGCGAGGTGTTTCATGCGTTCAGTACATCGGCCAATGCGATCACCTGCAAGCCGTCGATGTCGCCGAAGTCCGCAACGTTGTTAGTTAGCACGGGCAGGTTGTAGAGCAAACCCGTAGCCGCGATGATGGAGTCGCCGAGGGAGCGTTTGCGCTGCTGACGAAGGCGGATGGCTTCAGTGATGACAACTTCGTCAATGGGCAGAATTGACATTGCATTCATAAAAGAAGTCAAATCCTGCTTGTCGAGGGGTGTGATGCGGGGAAATCCCAAAACTTCGAGTTTTGATATGAGGGAAGCTTGCAGATCAGACCGCCGGGCATCTAAATAAAGTCGGAGGGTCTGGTTCTCAGGCTCGTTGGCGTCGATAATTATGTTGCTGTCCAGGATCATTCCTCCCGCCCGTCCAATACTCTATCCCAACTACGAATTTCCCGTTGCCATTCCGATGCGTCGCCGAATGACTCCCCAACACCGCCCCGTTCGGCAATTCGGTTCATGATATCTATCACCGACTCATTGCTTTCAGGCTTGGGAATAGACCGACTGACTACACGAGCACTTAATTTCGGAAGCAACCGTAACAGTAGGGCTTCATCCTCCGGCGTATCAACTTCAATAATCAACTGGCTCATAGCTTTGTCTTTTTTTAGCAAGTTAACAAAAATCACCCCGCCACGGGCGTCGCCAAACTCGCTAACCGGATGCTCACGGCCCGTTTGTGGGCGTCGAGCGATTCGGCTTCGGCCATCGCTTCCACCACCGGACCCAGCCGCTGCAAGCCTTCCGGCGTGATGTGCTGCACGGTAATTTTCTTGACGAAACTATCGAGTGAGACGCCACTGTAGGCCCGTGCAAAGCCGTTGGTCGGCAGGGTGTGGTTGGTGCCGGAGGCATAATCGCCTGCTGATTCGGGGGTGTAGTTACCGAGGAAAATGGAACCGGCATTGATAATTTGGTCGGCGACGGCTTCGGCGTTTTCGACGCTCAGAATTAGGTGTTCGGCAGCATAGACGTTGAGCAGGTCAATGGCGTCGGCAGGCGTATCGACCAAGATCGCTTTACTGTTTTCCAATGCCTGAGCCGCCAAATCGCGCCGGGGCAGCTTGTCCAACTGCGTACCGAGCGTCAGATTTACGCTGTTAATCAGCCGTTTACTGGTCGACACAAGGAGCACCTGACTATCGGCCCCGTGTTCGGCCTGCGACAGCAGATCAGCCGCTACGAAGGACGGAACGGCGGTGTCATCGGCGTAGATGGCCACCTCACTTGGTCCGGCGGGCATATCGATGGCCACGCCTTCTTTGGCCACGAGCATCTTGGCCGCCACGACGTACTGATTGCCCGGCCCAAAAATCTTGTAGACCTGTGGCACCGACTCCGTTCCGTAGGCCATTGCCGCAATCGCCTGCGCCCCGCCGATGCGAAACACCTTCGTGACGCCCACCAACCGGGCGGCAAAATAAATGGCCGGGTGGTTGCTTGGTGTACATAATACGACCTCACGGCAACCCGCCAACTGCGCCGGAACGCCCAGCATCAGCACCGTACTGAGCAGCGGAGCCGTGCCCCCCGGAACGTACAGCCCGACTTTTTCGATGCCCACGCTTTTGCGCCAGCACACGACGCCCGGCATCGTCTCGATTTTCTCGACGGGCTGTTTCTGTGCTTCGTGAAACGTGCGAATGTTCTGGTACGCCTGCCGGATAGCGGCTTTGAGTTCGTCGCTGAGCAGGCTTTCAGCCGCATCAAGTTCGGCCGGTCCAACTTCTAATTGGTCCGCCGTCAAGGTCAACTTGTCAAATTTCTGCGCTAATTCGATCAGGGCGGCATCGCCCCCGGCCCGGACCTGGGCCAGAATCGGCGCAACGACTGTTTCAATCTGCTGCGTTGACTGCACCGGCCGGGCCAGCAGACGGGGCCACTCGGACCGGTCGGGAAAAGGGATGATATTCATAAATGATAAACCGGGGCCGCCCGTGCGGATGAATGATGAATGATGAATGATTGACGCCGGTAGGCATTCATCATTCATCATTCATCATTCATCATTATTTTAGTAGATCATTTTCTCAATCGGGATCACCAGGATACCCTCGGCACCAGCGGCCCGGATGGCTTCGATGTTTTCCCAGAATTCATTTTCGTTCAGCACCGAATGCACCGAACTCCAGCCCTCGGTGGCCAACGGCGTTACGGTCGGGCTTTTCATACCCGGCAGCAGGGCCGTTATCTGACCCAGCGCGTGGTTGGGGGCGTTGAGCACGATGTATTTGTTGTTCTTGGCAGCTTGCACCGACTTGATGCGGAACAGCAGCTTATCGACTAACGCCCGTTTGTCAGGGTCCAGTTCAGGCCGGGCGATGAGAATAGCCTCCGACCGAAAAATGGTTTCCACCTCCTTCAGTCCGTTGCTGAGCAGCGTACTGCCCGAACTGACGATGTCGCAGACGGCTTCGGCCAGCCCGATGCTCGGCGCAATCTCCACCGAACCGCTGATGACGTGAATATCGGCCCGGACGCCCTGCCCGGCTAAGTAGCGGCCCAGCAAATTCGGGTAAGACGTAGCGATGTTTTTGCCGTTCAAATCCTGAATACCGGTCCAGTCGGTGCCGCGCGGAATGGCGATGCTCAGGCGGCATTTGGAGAAGCCGAGTTTATGAATCGTTTCCAGCGGACGCCCGGTTTCCACGGCCACGTTCTCCCCGACGATGCCCAGATCAGCCACGCCATCTTCGACGTAGCCGGGGATATCGTCGTCGCGCAGGAACAGAAATTCGGCGGGGAAGTTGGACGAGACGGACTTGAGTTTGCCGGTTCCGTAGTCGAAGCGGATACCGCATTCTTTGAACAACTGGTACGAATCCTCGCTCAGGCGACCGGATTTCTGAAGGGCAATGCGAAGGATGGAAGACATTCGGGAATGTAAGATGTGTGGTGTATGACGAGGTTCACACACCACGTATTTCAGTAAAAATAGGAGAAAAGCGAAAAGGCAAACGGGTCGCGGGGGATCAGCAGCCGCGAAGATGGCGACGATGTCGGAAGGAGGAGGTGTTGGCCCGTTGGGAAATCATAGGGCAAAAGTAAAGCCGAAGGACGAGACGGAAAAGATTTCGTCGTCAAAAA
>JAYTAC010000120.1:0-1921 GCA_043737755.1 Spirosoma sp. | reverse complement strand
TGCGGTTGCCGATAGAATGCCGTTCGGGAGAAAACAAATAGAATGTAGATAATCTGAATGCTGACCACAATTAGCCAGGTTATCAGTAGTGCCGTAATCAACAGAAGAGATATGCCCGTTAAGTGGATGGTTCGGCAAAGGTAAGGTTCTCCGTCCTTCCTACCTTTGCCCGATGACATTTTCAATTGCCGACCGCGATCCGCACTCCAACGCCCGCACCGGTACGCTCACCACCGATCACGGCCCCATTCAAACGCCCATTTTCATGCCCGTCGGCACGGCCGGGACCGTAAAAGCCGTTCACCAGCGCGAACTCGAAACCGACGTCGACGCCGAAATTATCCTCGGTAATACCTACCATCTGTACCTGCGGCCCGGTCTCGACGTGGTGAGCGCGGCCGGTGGACTGCACGGCTTCAACGGTTGGAAACGGCCCATCCTGACTGATTCGGGCGGTTATCAGGTGTATTCACTCTCGAATACCCGCAAGATCAAAGAAGACGGCGTCACCTTCAAATCGCACATCGACGGGTCGGGGCATTATTTCTCGCCCGAAGGGGTGATGGACATTCAGCGGACCATCGGAGCCGACATCATCATGGCCTTCGATGAGTGTACGCCGTATCCCTGCGAGTACGGGTACGCCCGTGCGTCGATGGAAATGACCCACCGCTGGCTTGACCGCTGCATCGACCGCTTTGACAGTACCGAACCGCACTACGGCTACCAGCAAACGCTGTTTCCCATCGTGCAGGGCAGCACCTATCCCGATCTGCGTCGGCAGTCGGCGGAGGTGATTGCGGGTAAAAATCGTCCCGGCAACGCCATCGGCGGATTAGCTGTGGGCGAACCGGCCGAGGAAATGTACGCCATGATCGACTTGGTGAACGAGATTCTGCCCGCCGACAAACCGCGCTACCTGATGGGCGTGGGCACACCGGCCAACATCCTTGAAGCCATTGCGCGGGGTGTCGACATGTTCGACTGCGTGATGCCGACGCGCAACGCCCGGCACGGATTGCTGTTTACGACGCAGGGGACCATTAATATCAAAAACGAGAAGTGGAAACTCGATTTCAGCCCCATCGACGCCGAGTTGGGCGGCTATGCCAGCACGTTCTACTCCAAAGCGTATCTGCGCCACCTCTTCAAAGCCGATGAACTGCTGAGCGGGCAGATTGCCAGCCTGCAAAACCTGACGTTTTATCTCTGGCTGGTGCGGCAGGCGCGGGCGCACATCGTGGCCGGTGATTTTGTGTCGTGGAAGAATGAAATGGTCGTCCGGCTGATGCAACGGCTCTGACAGTCATTAATTTATGTTCATCGATGCGTACCACATAATCGGTGAACCAATATATTTGTAAACCGTCCTCCCCATAAGCGGTACTACCGTAACTTGACTTTAGAGATCGTGCTGTTTACTGTGCAGAACACAACGGCTGTTCCGGGATTGGGTCGCTGGCCACTGAATGGTCCCCGCCTACGCAGCTACCCCGCGCCCATTTCCTCGCTCTGCCACCACCGGCTGACCCTGCAAAAGGCCTTGTCATTTGCGGGCACAGCAGCGACTCACAACTATATTTCTCCGGCGGGAACCGATGCAAAATAACTCCGCACCATCTGCCCGGCTCGATCTGTCGACTGAGACGCTTGTCCGCACGGTTTGGCGGGGGCGTTTGTGGCTACTGCGCGTTGTTGGTTTGTTTGCCGTAGCGGGCATTGGCATGTCGCTGCTGCTGCAAGCCGAATTCGTATCTGAGGCTACCGTCATGCCAGAGATGAGCACGGGTTCCGGCGAACTTCGGCGATTGGCATCGGTGGTTGGTTTTGGCGGAGTCGATCTGGCCGACACCGAAGATACAGACGCTATCCGCCCCGATTTGTATCCCAGCGTCCTGCAAAGCACCCCGTTTATGCTGCA
>JAYTAC010000119.1:0-4908 GCA_043737755.1 Spirosoma sp. | reverse complement strand
TCGTGCGGCAGCGACTTTTGACTTCTGCAACTCTCAGACCGCTCGGGCGGCCCCGTCTCGACTTCCCTATTCCCTCACCGGAAAGCGTTGTAACTGCCGCTCTAAATCCATGATGGCTCCCTGTAGTTCACGTTTGTCGGGAGCAACGGGTAGGTAAAACGGGGCCGTACCGCACTGCCAGTTGGGGCGGGCGTCGGAGCCGAGTTTAATGCGAAGCCGGTAGTCGCCGTGCCCCGACGACACGTTGTTAAAACTTAGTGCTGGCTCAACAAATGTCAGCTTTGGCGACAATTCGCGCTCGTCGGCCACCGAGCGCATCCATTTCAGGAGCAGTTCGATTTCCCAGGTTGAGAGAATGGGTGCCGTGCGAACGCACTGGCGATCATGGTAATTTGTTTTCAGGCTGACGATAAGCCAGTTGCGGTCCATAAAACAAGGTGAGTCGCTGCATTCATAATCGAGAATGTTCAACTCGAAGCCGCCTTCGGGTCCGGTGAGTTTCATAGAGATGGTATATAAGAGGAAGGTTCTGAAAAAAGACGATTCAACTCAGCATAGCAGGGCAAACCGGGGGTAGCCAACGCGGCTGTGGGCAAAAAACGGGTACCGGACAGGTGAAACAATCAACCCATTGTGTTTATCATTCAGGGCATTTTGTATACTCGGATGCCACACATACGCTGTCTTGCCAACCACGACTTTGTAGAGCAGTAACTCAATCAGTCTTATAGAGTTGGGATGATAAACGTACAAAGAAAACCAACACGTTGTGTTACCGGAATGCTAATTTTTCGGGAAATTTTTCGTCCGTTGCTCACACATGAATCAATCCGTTTGGCTATCCGGGGCAGTCTGATCGGGTCCGGCCGAAACAGCCTTCTTTTTTGGGTTTGCGGATTTAACTCTATAATTTCACCACATCAAATCAATACGACCCTACAAGCCTTATGTCAGTTTCCAAACGCGTCCTGATTGCCGAAGATAGTTCCGTGATTCAGAACTTGGCCCGCAAAATTCTCGAGTTTCAGCACTACGATATCACGGCCGTCAAGAATGGCGAACAGGTGATGCAGATTCTTGAAAAGGAAGATTTCAGCATCCTGCTACTGGATATAAACATGCCTGTCATGGATGGTATGGAGTGCGTTCGTCGCGTTCGGGCGATGCCGGACCAAGACAAAGCTACTGTTCCCATCGTGGCCATTACGGGCAATGCCAAAAATTATACCGAAGAAGAATTTAAAACGGCGGGCTTCAACGACGTACTGGTCAAACCCCTCAACTTCGACCGGTTGGTGGAAGTGGTCAATCAACTTACGGATAAGTAAAAGCGAAAGAGTGAAAGAGCGAAAAGCGCCTACCACTCTTTCGCTCTTTCACTCCGCTTCGGCGGTCCGACTTCTCTTTTTATGCTCATTACACTGCTGGGAACGGGAACATCGTCGGGGGTGCCGCTGATTGGGTGTGACTGTGCCGTTTGTCAATCCGTCGACTACCGCGACAAACGACTGCGGGCTTCCATTCACATTGCCATTGACGGGCGCAGTTTTGTGGTTGATACGGGTCCCGACTTCCGCCAGCAGGTACTCCGATTACGACTCCGCCAACTCGACGCGGTGCTGTTTACCCACGAGCACAAAGACCACACGGCGGGATTGGACGAGGTTAGGGCCTATAACTTTCGGTCGGGGCAGGACATGCCGCTCTACGCCCGCCCGACCGTTCTGGCGCAGTTGAAGCGGGAGTTCGCCTATATTTTTGCCGAACACAAATACCCCGGCGTCCCCCACGTGCGGACGACCGAAATCGCCAATGAGCCGTTCGACGTGCTGGGCGTCCGGTTCATACCCATCGAGGTGATGCACCACAAGCTGCCCGTTTTTGGTTTCCGCATCGGCGACTTCACCTACCTCACCGATCTCAATTACATCGCCGACGACGAGTTGGAAAAGGTTTACGGCACCAAAATCTTAGTGCTCGACGCCCTTCAGAGAACGCCCCACATCTCGCATTTCACGCTCGACCAAGCCGTGGCATTGGCGCAGCGCATCGGGGCCGACCGGACGTATTTTACCCACATCAGCCACAAACTCGGCCTGCACCGCGAGGTCGAAAACGAGCTGCCCGCCAGCATTCGGCTGGGCTACGACGGGTTGCAGATTCGGCTGTAGCCGATGCTGCCGACGACAAACCAATCCCATCTACCCGGCGTTGTTGGTCTATAACGCAACAAACAATGCCGACACTCGTCAAACCGTCCCGCCTGTTTTCCGATGAATTGTTGACCTGCTACCGTCGGCAGGGCGACGCCCCCGCCGACGCGGTTGTTGCCGCCGTTGCCGAAGCGGACGGGCCAACCGGTGTTCGGATGCTGATGGGCTGGTTGGCCGACACGGGTAATTTCGACACAAGTGCACAGCCGGAGGCTATACAAGATTTCTTTGCCGACTACGCCAAACTACCCGATTGGGCCGACCCGGACCGGATGAAGCGGTCGATGGCATTTTTCAAAAAATACGCCGGTCAGATTGGTCTCACACTTGGTACGTATTCGCTGCCCTACACTTACATGGGTGCCGATGGGGTTCAGTTGCTGTGGCTCACCGAACGCATAAAAAACGACACCGCCCGGCGGTTGCAGGAGACCGGCGAATGGGTGTTCGGTGTCAATAACCCGAAGGAGTGGATAACTGAGAAAGCCATTGCCCGCACCCTCAAAATCCGCCTGATTCACGCCGGAGCGCGGTGGTTCGGGTTGCAGTCGGGGCGGTGGAACATGGACTGGGGAATGCCCGTCAATCAGGAAGACATGGCCGGAACGAATTTGGCCTTTTCGTACATCGTTCTGCGGGGATTGCGAAAGCTGGGTGTTTCGGCCACCGAGCAGCAGGAGGAAGATTACCTGCACCACGTAAACGTGATTGGCTGCCTGAACGGCGTTGCGGAGGAACTCTTGCCTGCTAATCTGCGCGAAGCGTATCACCTCGACCGGGCCATTGCCCGGCGTCAGTTCCGCTCGTCCGAAGCGGGTATCGGCCTGACCCGTGCGCTGCTCAACGCCGTTGCTGAACTGGGCGGCACGGCAACCGACCGACCCGAGACGGTCAGGAACCTTGCAGCGGCTCAGATGCGCCTGTTCCTGGGCGACGACCATGCCGACGCGCTCGGTATCCCGGTCGCACCACTCGAAAAGCGCATAGTAAGCGTGTTGAGTCGCCTGCCTATCTTCCCAACCACAATTCCCGGTTTGTGAACCTGAGATATCAGTTGACTTTGTAACAGACCCAACCAAAAACTTGCTTCAGCTCGATCCTATTGCCGCTCTGTCCACTGCGCCGGGTATTGGTGCCATTGCCGTGGTCCGGGTGTCGGGCAACGGGGCTATTGACATTACCAACCGACTGTTTCGGGGTAAAGACCTTACGCGTCAGGAAAGCCACACGGCCCATTTCGGTACGCTGCGCAACGAACAGAACGGCATCATCGATGAAGTGCTCGTAACGGTGTTCCGCGCCCCAAAATCATTCACTAAAGAGGATGTCGTCGAGATATCGTGCCACGGTTCGGAGTTTATCATCCGGCAGATACTGCGCAGGCTCGGGCAGGAGGGCGTTCGGCTGGCCCGGCCGGGGGAGTTCACGCAGCGGGCGTTCCTGAACGGGCAGTTTGATCTGGTGCAGGCCGAAGCCGTTGCCGACCTGATTGCGTCCGACTCCGAGGCCAGCCACCGGGCCGCGCTCACCCAACTGCGCGGGGGCTTTTCCCGGCAACTCAAAGCACTCCGCCAGCAACTGATCGACTTTGTGGCCTTGGTTGAACTCGAATTAGACTTCGGCGAGGAGGACGTGGAGTTTGCCCACCGCGACCAGCTTCGGCAGTTGATGCTCGATATCCGGCGGGTATTGCATCCGCTGATCGAGTCGTTTTCGGCGGGGAACGTCATCAGAAACGGGGTGCCAACCGTCATTGTCGGCAAGCCCAACGCCGGTAAATCGACGTTGCTGAATGCGCTGCTGAACGAAGAAAAAGCCATCGTGTCCGATATTCCCGGTACGACGCGCGACATGATTGAGGACGAACTGTTCATTGATGGCATCCGCTTCCGGCTGATTGACACGGCGGGACTGCGGGAATCGACCGATACCATCGAAGCCATCGGCATTGAGCGGACGCAGCAGAGAATGCGGAATGCCGCGCTGGTTGTGTACCTCTTCGACGGGTTGAATATTCTGCCTGATGAACTGGGAGACGTACTTGCTGAACTAAGGAATTCGGGCAAGCCGTATTTGTTAGTCGGGAATAAAGTAGACGCGATTGACGACGTAAGAAGGCAACATCTGGAAGGTGTAGCGGACGAGAAAGTTGTCTGGATTTCGGCGGCTGAGCAAACGCATCTGGATGAACTGACAGCCGCACTGTCGGCCCGCGTCCGCACCGATACGGCCGTGCAGACGAGCAGTGCCGTCGTGACCAATGTTCGCCATCATGAACACCTCACCGGCACCGACGATGCTCTGGCCCGCGCCCTTGCCGGACTCGATGCCGGGGCTACTCCCGACTGGCTCGCGATGGACCTGCGCGTGGCTTTGCAACACCTCGGCGAACTGACCGGCGAAATCACGACGGACGACCTGCTGGATTCCATTTTCAGCAAGTTCTGCATCGGCAAGTAACCGCACTCGATGACCCTTTTGCATCACACTAATAAATAGCATCTAAAGCCCTGGAAATAGGCTTTCTGTACACACAACAGTGCTGTTTTAGTGAGTGATATTGCTTGCTTGTTCAGTGTATATTTATGCCTTCATTGTACCTCAACACCAGGCTGACAGTTAAAGCCTGTTTTTTTGGAGAAATTATGCAACATGCAGCAACATATAGCACCGCCCGGCAACATCTTGCCACTTG
>JAYTAC010000118.1:0-1926 GCA_043737755.1 Spirosoma sp. | reverse complement strand
ACCGAGAAACAGGTCAGTCGTTCGTGCTCGACAATCAGGTCGTTGTCGCATCGGAAAAGGAATTTGGCGCAGAAGCTGAATTTTTGGCCAACGCCCTCGCCACGGTGCTCGACAAAAAACCAGTCATTCAATCGCAGGCCACTGGCAGGACTATCGCGCTCCGTAAAAATCCCGCCATTGCCCCGGAAGGCTACGCGTTGCAAATAAACCAGGACGGCGTCGTGCTGTCGGCATCGACCGGTGCGGGTATGTTTTACGGCATCCAGTCGCTGCAAACGCTGTTTCCGGCGGGTGCGTTGGGCAAAAAATCAGGTTCGGTTCGGCTGCCCGGTGTAATTGTCAGCGATGCGCCCCGCTTTGGGTATCGCGCCCTGATGCTCGACGTAGCCCGCAATTTTCAGCCCAAATTCCAGGTGCTCAAAGTGCTGGACCTGATGGCCTTGTATAAACTTAACACCCTGCATTTTCACTTCAGCGAAGACGAAGGCTGGCGGGTCGAAATGCCGTCCTTACCCGAACTGACGGCGGTGGGAAGCACACGGGCGCACGCCCCCGACGAATCCAGAAATATTATCCCGGCTTACGGCTCCGGCCCATCTGCCGACAACCGGGCCGGAACAGGTTTCTACAGCAAGGCTGATTTTGTAGACATCCTCCGTTACGCCCGCGACCGCCACATCGAAGTAATCCCCGAAATCGAATCGCCGGGACACGCTCGAGCTGCCATAAAAGCGATGGACGCCCGCTACAACCGCTTGATGAAAGCCGGAAACAAGACCGAAGCGGAGCGGTATCTGCTGCGCGACCTGGGCGACAAGTCGGCGTATGAGTCGGTGCAGGGCTTTACGGACAACGTGATCAATGTGGCCCTGCCGTCGACCTACGCGTTTATGGAACGGGTGGTGGACGACCTGCGAGCCATGTACCGGGAAGCCGGTGCTTCCCTGAAAACGATCCACGTCGGGGGCGATGAAGTACCGTCCGGCGTCTGGACCAAATCGCCCGCCGTGCAGCGGTTAGCCGCCATCAATCCGTCGGCAGCCTCACCCAACGGACTGTGGGTGTATTATTTCGGCAGAATGAACCAGATTCTCAAAAGCCGGGGCCTGTTTCTGTCGGGCTGGGAAGAAGCGGGGCTGAAGAAAGTAACCCAAAACGGCAGGTCGGTCTGGGTGCCCAACGAAACCTACGCGGCCGAGAAGTTCCGGGTCAACGTCTGGCTCAACAGCCCCGGTTCCGGCTCCGAAGATTTGGCGTACCGGATGGCCAACGCGGGCTATAAAGTGATTCTGACGGCCGTTACGCACCTGTATTTAGACATGGCCTATAACCCCTCGTCGGGTGAGCCGGGGCAGTACTGGGGCGGCTACGTCGACCTTGACAAGCCGTTTTATTTTATCCCCTACAACTACCTGCGGATCATAAAAGACGACCGGACGGGGCGACAACTGGACCCCTCAGTCATCAAAGGCCGGGTGCCGCTGACCGAGCGGGGCAAGGCAAACATTGTGGGTATTGAAGCACCACTTTGGGCCGAAACCAACAAAACCCCGGCCGATCTGGAATACAAACTGCTGCCTAAACTACTGTCAGTGGCCGAGCGGGCCTGGGCAAAGGACCCCGCCTGGGCCACCGAAGCCGATCAAGCCAAACGCGACGCGCTGTATGGACAGGCCTGGTCGGAATTTATCAACGTGGTTGGGAAACGGGAACTGCCCCGGATGGACGCATACGCCGGTGGTTTTCAGTACCGGATACCAACCGCCGGAGCCAAAGTCGTTGATGGGAAATTAGCTGCCAACGTGCAGTTTCCCGGCATGACGATCCGCTACACGACGGACGGCACGGAACCCACCGCCACGAGCCAGACCTATGCCGAACCCATTGCCGCCACCGGCATCGTAAAGCTGAAGGTGTTCAACGCGG
>JAYTAC010000117.1:0-4914 GCA_043737755.1 Spirosoma sp. | reverse complement strand
CCAAAAATATGGCGGCTCAACTGGATAATTTTGCCGACAACCTTCAGGCCTTGATTCAATTTCTGACTCAAGAATTGGTTTTATAGGAAAGCCCTGTTATATTTACTCGTTTGATTCCTGCTGTCGACGCCCTGCTCAAAGATATCCGCAACAAGCGGATCGCCCCCGTTTACCTCATCCACGGCGATGAGCCGTTTTATCTCGACCGCATCGCCGACGAACTTGAAAAGGTAACCGTGCCGGTTGCCGAGCGCGGTTTTAATCAGTTCGTGCTGTTCGGGAAAGACACCGACATCGGAGCCGTGATGAATTATGCCCGGCGCTACCCGTTCATGGCCGAGCGGCAATTAGTGCTCGTCAAGGAAGCCCAGCAGATGAGCGGCATCAATGACAAGTCGGCGCAGACGCTGCTCGAAGACTACGCGCTCAATCCGCTGGTCAGCACGGTCTTAGTGTTGTGTTATACGAAAGAGGACGGCAAACCGGGCTTAGATGAGCGGAAATCGTGGGTGAAAGCCTTTGGTGCAAAGGGTAAGTTACTGGGCGTTAAGAAACTCTACGACAACAAGATTCCCGACTGGGTGGGGGAGTACTGCCGCGAGCAGGGTGCCAAAGTAAGCCCCAAAGCCTGCCAACTACTGACCGACCACATTGGCAATGACCTCAAACGGTTGGCCAGTGAAATCGACAAAGTCCTGATTAATCTGCACGTTGGCGAGGAGATTTCGGCCACAACGGTCGAGCGATTAGTGGGCATCAGCAAGGAGTATAACGTATTCGAGTTGCAAAAAGCCCTTGTCCAGCGCGACGTGCTGAAAGCCAACCGCATCGTGGACTACTTCGCCCGCAACCCCAAAGATAATCCATTAGTGGTGATTCTGGCGCAGTTGTTCGGTTACTTCAGCAAGGTGCTGCAGGTGCAGGCCAGCAAAGACCAGACAGACAAAGGGCTGGCCCCGCTGCTGGGCGTAAATCCGTTTTTTGTGAAAGACTACCTGTCGGCCGCCCGCACGTTTCCGCTGCCCAAAGTAGCCGCCATCCTCCATGCCATCCGCGTTGCCGACGCCCGCAGCAAAGGCATCGACGCGCCCACGATGACCGAAGCCGACATCCTCCGGGAATTGGTTTTTGACGTGCTGCACTAAACGGATGGGGACGAAATTGCGTTACCTTGTCGGTTCATGACGGAATCCACCGTTGACAAGCCCGATTATATTAAGGAGCGACTAAAGTTTGAAACCGAGTTTTTCAAGCAGTTAGCTACCCTATTTTTACTGGTTGGTTCTGGAACGACGACCATTTTTGTTCGATTTGTTATTACGACAAACTGGCTTGATGGCTTGGTCATAGTGGTTGGCACATTAATTTCAGCCTCTATAGTGGTGGTTTTACGCCGGAAGCACAAAATAATATATAGGTTAATTGATGATCTAAATCGTTTGTAAATATGAGTGAGTTACTTGTCGGTCAAGTAGTTGGGGCGAGTGGTCTGCTGGCCATGGCGAGTATTATTCTGTGGTTTCTGTGGGGCGTTCAGAAAGACGACCGCGAGATCAACAAGGATTGGTATAAGCGCCATAATATGTGAGATGCTCAAATCATAAATGAATCAGCGAAGCCGCTTCCCACTTGCCGGGGGCGGCTTCGCTGGTTATTGCTCAGTTAGCCGTCGAAATCCCATGGGGCGAGAGGATAAATAATCACCCGTGCGCTGGGATGGTCTTAGTTTTTCTCTACTTTTGCAACTTTGTTGCATAAAAGGATCAACAACCAATTAATGTTGCGGGGGTAGTTCATGTGTAGTATTCGGGATGTGGCACTGATTGGTGGGTTGGCGTTGGCAGTGGTCAGTATTGGTCACGCGCAAACGCCCTGCGCGACCGTGTTGACCGGCCGTATTTTGGCGCAGGATACCCGCAACCCCCTCGTTGGGGCAACCGCACTGATTCGCGAACTGAATACCGGGGCCGTGGCCGATACCGCCGGGTACTTTCGATTACAGGCCGTATGCCCCGGCCAATACACCATCGATTACCAGTTTGTCGGTTATAAACCAATGTCCCGGTCAGTAACGGTTGGCGAATCCACGCCGGGCGCGGACTCTGTATTTGCGTTAGCCCCCGTACAGTTAGCGGCTGATAACCAAATGTTGCAGGAGGTGGTCGTGACGGAGCACCGGTCGGAAGCGCAGCAGATTCTTCAGGTGCAGACCGCCCTGACCGGCCCCGCCCTCGATGCCACGCGGGGGCAGTCGCTGGGGGAGAGCCTGAAAACGCTGCCCGGTTTGTATTCGATTCAGACGGGGCCATCCATTTCAAAACCAGTTATTCACGGACTGTACAGCAACCGGATTATCACGCTCAACAACGGCGTTCGGCAGGAGGACCAGCAGTGGGGCAGCGAACACGCTCCGCAGATCGACCCGTTTCTGGCCAACCGAATCACCATTATCAAAGGCGCGGCCAGCATCCGCTACGGCTCCGATGCCATTGGCGGAGTCATTCTGGTCGAACCAAGTGCGATGCCAACCGTGCCCGGTATCAGAGGAGAACTGAACGGGGTGGCGGGCACCAACGGACGGCAGGGCGTTTTGTCGGGCCATGTCGAGCAGGCCCTGAAGTCGGTGCCGGGCCTGAGCTGGCGGCTACAGGGAACACTGAAGCGCGTTGGGTATGCCAAAGCACCCCGCTACTACCTCGAAAACAGTAGTTACCACGAGAACGACGTGGCTGGCACGGTCAGTTACGGTCGGCGCAGGCTGGGCGTCGAGGTGTTTTATTCGCAGTTTTATACCAAAGTCGGTCTGTTCACCGGAGCGCAGGCGGGGAGCCTTACTGACTTTTACGCGGCCATTGCCCGGCCCGAACCACTGCGGCAACCTGGTTTCTCCTACGCCCTGAGCCGACCCTACCAGCAGGTGCAGCATGATCTGCTCAAGATTCGTGCGTTCGTGCGCTCCGACCGCTGGGGGACGCTGACGGCGACCGTAGCGCGGCAGCAGAATCTCCGGCGCGAATTCGATGTGTTGGCCTTCAGCCGCTCGACCGACCCGGAACTGTACCTGAAATTGACGACCCAAACCGCCGATTTAGTGTGGGAGCATAGCCCGGCCGCAGCAGATGACGGGCAACCCCGGCGCGTTGGTCGGTTTTCGGGCAGCGCGGGATTCAACGGCATCACCCAGGGTAACGTCCGGCGGTTTCTATTTCTGATTCCCAACTACCGCAACTACGGCGCGGGGGTGTTCGCCATCGAACGCTACGCCCGCAATCGCTGGACGCTTGAAGCCGGTGTTCGGTACGACTACCGCTGGCTGCGGGCGTTTTTCTTAGACGAGCCGACCAACGGAGTAACTGCCCAAACCCGCGATTGGCGCAATGCAACCGGTTCGCTGGGCGCGACCTATCAGGTGAATCAGCAGTTAACCCTGTCGGGCAATTTCAGCACCGCCTGGCGGGCACCAAATGTGAGTGATTTGTATTCCGATGGATTGCACCAGAGTGCCGTTGCCTACGAACGTGGTAATCCTGATCTGAAGCCGGAGCAGGCCCGCAATATGAACCTGTCGGTTGAGTACACCGGTCGGCGGCTCCACGCGGACATCAATCTGTATACCAACCGGATCGACAACTACATCTACCTTAAACCGGATTCGGTGCCCATCGTGCGGCAGCGGGGCGCATTTCCGGCTTACTCATATAATCAGGTACGGGCTACCTTCCGGGGTGTGGATGCCACCGTTCGGTACGCGTTCACCGAGCGGCTGATGGTCACGTCACGAACGTCGCTGCTGTTCGCCTACGACCACACGAACCGGGACTATTTAGTATACATCCCGCCCAACCGCACCGATATTGGGTTGCGCTACGAACCGGGAAATAAAGAAGCGTCGGTTCTGAAGCGCGTATCGGGAATTTACGTTAGCCTGACCAATCAATACGTGGCGCGGCAGAATCGGGTGCCGACCGTTGCGCAGCGGCAGGAAGACGGCCGGGTCGTGTTCACGGGTGATTTCGCCCCGCCCCCGCCTGCCTACGCGCTGTTCGGGGCGGAACTCGGCTTTGCGTGGCAAGTAAATCGCCAACCACTAAGCGTTGTCCTGACTGGTACAAACCTGCTTAACCGGGTCTATCGCGATTACTTGGACCGGTTTCGGTATTTCGCCGACGAGCCGGGCCGCAACATCACGCTGAGACTGAAATACCCGCTGGAATTCGGCCGCAGCCGATAATGTCTTTGCCTGTTTCAATTCACACCTAACGTTTCAAAACGCTATGAATCTGTTCAAAAAATCGCTTTTGCTGCTCATTCCCGTTGTCCTGTTAGCCGGAGCCTGTAAAGGAGATGAAGAGAACGTTACGCCCTCAAATCCTAACGAAGCCATCACCACGGCGACGCTGACTCTGACCAACCGGTCCACCCCGACCGAAAGCGTGACGGCTACCATCGACAACCTCAATACTAATGCCGATTTGAGCAAAGCGATGCTGAACCTGAAGGCCAACACGACGTATGCGGGTGCCGTGACGCTGCTCGACAAGACGAAAACGCCGATGCGCGACGTGTCGAACGAAGTGAAAGGAGAGGCTAATGAGCACCTGTTCATTTATGCTTACACGCCAACCACCGGTCCGGCTACGGCGCTGAGCGTGACGATAACCGACCGGGACACCAATCCCGCCCCCGGACCGTACCCGCTTGGCCTGACGACTGAGATACGAACGGGAGCCGCCGGAACAGGCAAGCTGAAACTCGTGCTGAAACACCAGCCGAACGCCAAAAACGGTACATCGACTCCTGGAACAACGGATCTGGACGTTGATTTCAACGTTGTGGTTAACTGATCGTAGTGCGTGGGCGAACCGATATCTGCTGATGTGATTCCCGCTGTTAGAAAGCAAAAACCCTGTCTCA
>JAYTAC010000116.1:0-1931 GCA_043737755.1 Spirosoma sp. | reverse complement strand
GGCGGCTTCGATTCACAGCAAAAAAACGCAGGGTGCCCGCACCGATGCCCTCGCTCAGTTTAAAGCGGGGAAGTTGCCCGTTCTGGTTGCTACCGATCTGATGTCGCGGGGTATCGACATTCAGTTTTTGCCGCACGTCATCAATTTCGAGCTGCCCCGGTCCCCCAAAGATTACATCCACCGAATTGGGCGCACCGGCCGGGCCGAAGCTTCCGGCGAAGCCATCTCGCTCGTCACACCCGACGATGAGCATCATTTCAAAATAATCCAGAAGAAAATGGGCAAGCGGGTGGAGATGATCGACACAACGGACATTGACCTGAGCGGGTATTGATCCGGTTGTTGGGCACAGCCAAACGACCGCCCTGCCAAACCCAAACATCACCCCATTCGTATGTGTTGACAGATGTCGGCTTGTTGTACAGGATCAGCCAATCACTCACCACACAAACCAAATGATTCATTCCCGCTTACTTTGGCCTGTTCCTGCCGCCCTCTTCACCGGTATTGTTCTCCTTTTTTTGGTGTTAGCCGTCAATGAATGCGCCGTTGCCCGGCCCAGCAAACGCACCAAAGATATTCGCTACGTAGTGGCAACGTCGCCAGACTTCAGCCCTGACCGGCACGTGCTCGATGTGTATGCGCCGAAGAAAAAATCATCGGCCCCCGGTGGCTATCCCGTGGTCATTTTCATTCATGGTGGAAACTGGGATAGTGGCAATAAAAATATCTACACGTTTATTGGTCGGCGGTTGGCTAAGCAAGGGGTCGTGGCCGTGATTATTAACTACCGGCTGGCTCCGGGTGTGCTGGTTCCGGCCATGGCCGACGATGCCGCCCGCGCCGTGTTGTGGACCACGCAGAACATTGCCGGATTCGGGGGTGATCCCAACCGGATTTTCACGATGGGGCACTCGGCCGGTGGTGGACTGGCCGCGCTGCTGGCGATGAAAGACGAGTCGTTCACCAAACTGGGGTTGGCCCGAAATCCCGTTAAAGGGGCTATTCTGAGTGACCCCGCCGGATTGGACATGTACGATTACCTTCAGAAAATGGAGTACCCCAACGACCGGCAGTACTTAGCTGCGTTCGGGAATGACCCGGCCGTGTGGCGGTCCGTGTCGCCCATGTACCACGTCAGGATGGCCAATCCGCCCATGCTGGTCTACGCCGGGGAGCGCACCTATCCGAGCATTGCCAGCAGTACCCGGATATTCGACAAGCGGCTTACGGAGGTGGGCGTAATCCATCGGTTCGCCGTGCTGCCGGGCAAAAAACATGTCGCGATGGTGACGCAGCTATTCTGGAAAAATAACGTCATCTACCGCGACCTGCTAAAATTCGTGGGGGTGTAGTCATCACTCGAACTGAAACGCGAAGTAGGTGCAGGACCCTTTGCTCGTGTTCTGAATGGCGTGGGGCACGTTGGACTCCAGAAAAATAACGTCGCTCACGGCGGCCGGGTGCAGTTTTCCGTCGATGCTCTCCTGCGCCGTGTTCTCAACCATCAGCAGAATTTCGGCGGCCCGGTGCGTGTGGGGCGGGTGGCTCCACAATCCTTCGTTGAGCGTCGTAACGTGCATCTCGAAGCGTTTGGTCATGGCCGTGGCCCGGTCGAACATTCGCCGGATGCCGCCCTTGCCGTGCGTCTGGTACGCCACGTCTTTCCAGTCGACCCAAAACGAGCCGCCCGCTTTTTGGGCCCGCACCGAGTCAGCGGGTTCCTTCGATTCGTAGCGCATAACGTAGTACGTGGCGGGTGCATCGCCTTTGTTTTCAAAACCATGTTCGTCGCCCGGCATCATCAGGGCAATGCTTCCGGCACCCAGCGTTTTTGTGTTGCCCGCAATGGTCACGGTCAGCTCACCGTCCTTTATGATGATCAGTTCCTCATCGCTGTGTTTGTGGGCCGGGTGCGGAGTTTGACGCGG
>JAYTAC010000115.1:0-1933 GCA_043737755.1 Spirosoma sp. | reverse complement strand
CCTGCGCCACAAACCCGGCCAGCGTAACGAAACCGCCAATCTGGTGGCTCACCAGCATAGCCCGTCGCACATTTAACTCCTTCGAGCGGCCTTCGGGCGTCAGGGGAGCTACGTTTAGTACGCGCAGAAGTCCCTTCGGTCCCCAAAACGCCCGCTGGGTAAACAGCATCTTCGACGGCAGCAGCGGCTGCGTTTCGGCCGGGTCGGTCAGGCCCGCCAGCAGATCGTCGGCTTCGTTTCCGGGAGCGGTCGTGTCGGCGGGAGCTGCATTGGCCGAAACCGACACGACATTGGTGTCGGTTCCAACGGCTCCCGACAGCGTATCGGTCAGGCTGGTGGTTTGCCCGAAAGCAGTCAGACTAATGAGCAGCAGATTCGCCAGTCCGACAAAAAAATACCTCATAAAATTGGATGCAAAAGGCGTGGCCGTTCTGTTATCGAACGTGCCACGCTGATTGAGTGACGGATGCCTGAACCGGAATTATTCGGTTACCTGGAGCTTATTACCATCGGTGCTGATAGCCGTTTTGAAGACCTTCAGCGGTTGAGCCGCCGGGCCTTTTTCAACCGCGCCGGTCGGTTTGAATTCGGAACCATGGTTACTGCACCAGAAATCATCATCGGCAAGACGGTACTGAACATCGGTGCCCTGGTGGGTGCACGCTTTAGAAAGGGCCACATATGTGCCGCCTTTCACACGGGCAACGATGATGTTGTCGCGGTAAACAAATCCTCCGTCGGTTTTGAGTTTGCTGAAATCGGCGGTGGTCAGGTCGAGAGTGAAATCTACTTTTCCGGTGCCGGTGCCCGTTCCGGGTGCTGGCGGTGCCGGTGCCGGTGTTGCCGGTGCCGGATTGTCCTTGTCGGAGCATGACGTTAGTGTTCCCAGGCAGTAAAATGACATCAGGGCGGCACTGCTCAGGCCCAGACTGCGCAGAAATTCGCCACGCTTCATTTGATCGGTCGTTGGGTTGGCTTTCATTGGTTGTTGGTCTAATGTAGTTACACAGATTGGAAAATAGATGAGATGAAAAAGCGCACTTATTAAAGCTTGTAGCGGAGTGAGAAAAATGCACCCGTACTGAGCAGATTGACCTTGAAAAACCCGACACCTTTCAGCGGCACCTTCGCAAACGGCTCAACTTGCCAAGACAGCCGCCGACTCAATGCCCGTTCGTAGCCTGCCGACAAGTTTAAGTGACTGAAGCCATACATGCCGGTCCTTTTGTTCAATTCTCTTGGCGTCGTGGGATTGATGTAAGCGGTGGCCGGATACTTGTAAACGTATTTCTCCTGTTTCATAATGTACGTCGTTACGCCCCCACCCACAAACCACCGACTCGACGGCAGGCCATTCGATTGCGGGGGTAGTGCCACGTCATACCGCAGGTTGATGGGTATGTCGAGCATGTTGCAACGACCATTTACGCTCTCAGGCATCGTTTTCCAGTTCCAGCTTTTGGGCCACTCATAATCGGAGGGCAACGCCTTATACACCTTTGTACTCTGCAACACCCCCGCCTGAACGCTCCAGCGCGACGCCAGCCGGTATTCCAACAGCAAACCAACGTTAGTGCCGGGCCGCTGGAAGTTGCGCAAACCAATCGCGCTCAGGTCCGGCGACACCACAAACCGAACGCTCAGGCCTTTTTGAGAAGGCACTGGCTGCGTTGATGCCGGTCGCTCCGTTTTGGCCAAAATTTCAGGTGCTGTCACTTCCCGACCCGTAAACAAAAGCGGAGCTGGCCACTTTCCCGGCCGACCGGTCAGTTTGGCAAATGAAACCGCATCCGATGCCCCAACGCTGAAGCGGTGGGCTGATAGTGCATTAACGTCAACTGCGGGCAGCGGACCGGGGCCTGACTGTGGCTTGTCCATTGATTTCCCCGTGATTTCGCCGGTTGTTACCCGTTGTTTAACAAACGATTGCGTA
>JAYTAC010000114.1:0-4932 GCA_043737755.1 Spirosoma sp. | reverse complement strand
CTGTTGCAAAAACGGTGTAGTTTGCGCCAGCCGTTGCCGCAAAGTTAGTTTGGTTGGTAGCACCAGCCCGAAATAATATGTCGTTGCTGCCGATGACGCCACCAATCTGACCTGAAGCGGCACGAGCACGTAACTGTACTGCTCCCACCTGCGATGGCACGTAGGCTGTGGCTGCCTGACCGAAAGAAACGCCCTGACCAGCCGGATTGTTCTCGACCAGAAAATTTAAGGCCGGAGCACCTGGAGCCGCGTTTACAAACAGAAACCGGGCCTGGTTGGTAGATGCGGCCGTAGCTGGCTGTGCAGCCGGGTAATCCGTATCCTCGCAACCCATAAGTAGTACTGCTGACAACATGATTGTTGCCATCGCCGTACCAATGAGATTCAATTGATTCTTCATGCTTTTTTGAGAAAATGAAGCAGTGATGCTGTTGGTTAAAATATGTAGCGGGCACCCAACTGTATCTGCCACCGGGAAGCCAGATTCAAGTTATTGGTGAATGTCGTGCTTAATGCCTGACCCGGAGCCGCTTCGGCAAAAGAGTAGATTGGACGACCGGTTGTGGCTGTCGTGGCTGTATTCGGTGTCTCGTAACCAACGAAGTTCAGCAGGTTTAACCGGTTAGTCTGTCGTGCCAACCCTGCATTCGAGCTGATCAGGTTAGCTACATTGATCACATCCGCCGACAATTGTATTGTGTGACGACGACCGTTTCCAGCTGACACGTAAAGGTCCTGCAACAGACGGAAGTTCAGCAGATTCTGCCAGGGCAGATAGGCCCCATTTCGTTCGGTGTATTGACCCCGACGCTTATTCAGGTAAGAGTCCTGTTCGATATATGCGTTCAGTTGATCCCAAATCTGCTGCGTTGACCGGGTGTCCAGTGCGTTCGTCGTCGTTAACAGAATCTCGCTCTGGTTGCGCGGCACGTACATAAGATCATTGCCGTTGATACCCTCGCTGTTCGGACTGCCCAAATACGCGTATGAGAAGTTGCCCACGTTCTGACCCGTATAGGTAAGCGAGATGGTAGTGGCGAAATATTTCAGGTATTCCCGCCGGTACTGCACATAACCCACGATGCGGTGAGGGACCAGGTTGTTGCTGTAAGACAAGTTTGGCGAATTTGGACTGCCGACAATAGCTTGTCCGGAGAACAGTGTACCCGCCGTCGAAGCAGACTGGGCGTTGATGTCCTTCGAATCCGTATACGTGTAGGCCAGCGATCCTTCAAAGCCACGGGCAAAGCGTTTTTGAATCTGCCCCGTCAGGCTAAGCGCGTAACCCCGGTTGGTATTATCCAGTACCAAAGCCTGTACGACCCGGTCGTTTAAACGACGGTCGAAGGGCGGGTTATCAGCCGTACCCGCTACCGCACCAAACACCGGACGCCCGTCGCCAGCCAGCACACCGGCAGGATTGGCTAAGTTGGCATCCCGAATGTAGACGGCATTGATGTCTTTCGTGTAGATAGCGTCGAACGTAGCTACCCAGCCACCCGGCAAGGTTTTATCCACGCCGAAACTGGTTCGCC
Source organism: Spirosoma sp. (assembly GCA_043737755.1). GTDB lineage: Bacteria > Bacteroidota > Bacteroidia > Cytophagales > Spirosomataceae > Spirosoma. The sequence continues at coordinate 3,397 of JAYTAC010000114.1, read as the reverse complement.
ACACCTGTGGAAACTTAAAGTCGGGCACTGTCGCGTTGATCGAGAAAGTCTGAGCCAGTGGCGTTCCTGCTTCGCCCGTGAGTGCCGGTACGTAAGTGGCCGGATCAGGCTTGAACGGGAAATTAGCGTTGGCCGCCTGATTAGTACGGGCGATTGTACCAAACAATACGCCGTTGTTGCTGATCTGGTTCGATATCCACACGAATGGAACTCGACCCGTAAAAATCCCGGTGCCACCGCGTACCTGCAAACTACGATTACCGAACACATCCCAGTTGGCACCAACGCGTGGCGACCAGAGCAGCGTAGCGTTGGGCAACTTGTTGACCTCAATACGCTCACCATCGCTGAATGGCAGCTCGTTGCTGACAGAGTTAGCCAACAGTCCATTGTCATTGAACGTGGGTATGTCCACGCGTATGCCAGCCGTTAGCCGGAAACGGGGCGTTACGTTGAACGCGTCCTGTGCGTAAAAGCCTAACTGCGCTGCGCTGAAACCAGCGATGGGCACCGGTGTTCCGGGAATAGCGGAGTAAAGCGTTGTGAAACCGGCAGGTGCGTTGGCAGCCGCAGGCGTTGTAGCGTTATTGATGAAGTCATCGACGCTGTTGAACGTGTATATGTTGCGGATAGCCGGTGTGAAGCCATTCTCAAACCGGTAGAACTCATTGGCCGTACCCACCGAAACGGTGTGCTTCCCCAAGAATATGTCGAACCGATCATTCAACTGAATGACATCCTGATTCAGGACGTTATTGGGCGTGAATGGTTCTGCTCCGAAACTGGTCAACGTGTTTCCGTTTGGACCGGCAATGTCGACGGTTGGAAAGTTAGGAGTTGCAATACCGCCACCGCCCTCGCGGAAGTCGCGAAAAGCTGTGTAGCCTAACTGAAGATTGTTGGCGAACTTATTACCAAAGGTCGAGTTCAATTCGCCGATGACCGAACGAAGGTTATTATTGATCCGATACCACGTGTTCGAGAATGGAATCGTGTTCACGTTGTTCACACGACCACTCGGCGGGTTTACGCCGTTTGATCCAGAGTTGCTGGGATTGATGTCGCTGAACGAGTTCAACTGGTTGTACCGCACCGTCAGCTTATGCTGATCGCTGATGTTCCAGTCAATCTTGACCAAAAATTTCAAACTCTGGTTGAGGGCGTTGAACGGATCGAGCGTGCCCGGATCGAACGTCCAGGTCTTGTTTGGTCCGGTCGTCGTCAGGAACGTTTGTAGCCGGTTCAAATCGGCGGACGCCTGCGTTTGCTGGAAAGGAACACCGTTGGCGTCTGACCCACCGACCGGAAATAAAACTGCCGGACTCGACCGTTGCTCCTGTTCGGCGTTGACAAAAAAGAACAGCTTGTTCTTGATGACAGGTCCGCCCAATCGAAAACCGGCATTGTAAAAACCAAAGTTCTGTTGCTGCGCTAAGGGCACATCAGTACCGGCCACGCGTTTCCCCACAAATTTTTGGTTTCGGCCAAAGTAGTAGGCAGAACCCTCAAAACGGTTTGTGCCTGAACGTGTTACGGCATTGACACCGGCACCCGTAAACGAACCCTGCGTTACGTCAAATGGTGAAATAGATACGTTCAACTGTTCGATGGCGTCAATACTAACCGGCGTTGCACTCGACTGGCCACCGGGCAAAGCGGATAAACCAAAAACGTTGTTAGCCGTTGACCCGTCGATTGAGAAGTTGTTGTACAACGCCGAACGACCACCAAACGAAAAACCCGGCCCCGCCTGCGGTGTCAGCGTACTAAAATCCTGAAAGCTGCGTGACAACGTCGGCAATCGCTCAAAACTCTGGCGTCCAATGTTTGTTGACACGCCATTGCGTTCGGAGTCGATAATACTGCCTCGGGAGGAGGTAACGACCACCTCAGTTAGTTGTTTGCCTTCTTCGAGCAACGTGAAGTTGGCCACTACCGGCGTGTTTAACTCAGCCGAGACAATTTCGCGTTTCTGTTCCTGAAAACCCACAAACGTGACTGTAATCTGGTACGGCCCACCAATGCGCACTGCCGGAAGATTAAAACGTCCCTGGGTATTTGTAGTAATGCCATAACGGGTTCCCGATGGCGCGTGAATAGCCACAACCGTAGCACCGGGCAGTTCCCCGCCTTTATCATCGGCAACAACCCCACTAATCGAGGAGGTTGTCACGCCCTGCGCCATTGCCCCGCTCCCCACGAGCACAGCAAGTAGCAAACTGCCGAACAACATGAATGTCGCCCTGAGTTGCAGTAATTTTTTAGACATAGAAGTGTTTGATTTGGTTAGTATTGCCGAGAAGCTCATTTGATCCAGTAAGCCCTCAATTCGGCCGCAAAGATGCTATGTTTTTTGTTGGTGACAACTCAATCAATCTTTAAAAAGTACTATGGTAGATTGACATACCGCCATTATTCGCGGAATAGGCCTACTTTAGGCTCCTCCCGTTCTATTCTCTCGTGTTAAGTTTTTGTTAAGTCCCTAAACCAATCCGGCTGCACCACTACCAGTCTCCGAACCATTCGCCGATAGTGTGCGTAATTCTCCCGATGGCCCGCGCCGACCAACAATATTTGCGCCTTAGTTTTGCCCCGTTATGACACCAACCGAAACAACGACTATCAAACTCACCCAGTACAGCCACGGAGCCGGGTGCGGGTGCAAAATATCGCCCAAAATCTTAGACAGGATTCTCCACACCAACGCCACGGCGTTTCAGCCGCGCTACGAAAACCTGCTCGTCGGCAACGACTCGCGCGACGATGCCGCCGTGATGGACCTCGGTAACGGTGAAGCCATCATCAGCACCACCGATTTTTTTATGCCCATTGTCGATGATGCGTTCGACTTTGGGCGCATCGCGTCGGCCAATGCCATCAGTGATGTCTACGCAATGGGGGGCGAACCGATTATGGCCATTGCCATTTTGGGCTGGCCGTTGGATAAACTCCCGCCCGAAGTAGCCGGACAGGTGCTCGAAGGCTCCCGCGCCGTTTGCCGGGAAGCCGGAATTCCCCTCGCCGGGGGCCACAGCATCGACTCACCCGAACCTATTTTCGGCCTGGCGGTGACGGGTAAGGTGCGGCTCGACCACCTCAAGCAAAACAATACCGCCACGGAAGGTTGCCGCCTGTACCTGACCAAACCGCTCGGCGTCGGCATTTTGACGACGGCCCAGAAAAAAGGCATTCTAAAACCTGAACACGCCGATGTCGCTCCGGCACAAATGGCTCAATTGAACAGTTTCGGAGCCGTGCTGGGTAAACTTCCCTACGTCAAAGCGCTCACCGACGTTACGGGTTTCGGGCTGCTGGGTCACCTCACCGAAATGGCCGAAGGGTCGAGCCTGAGCGCGGTGATTCGCTATGACGACGTGCCAAAACTGTCGATGGTGGA
>JAYTAC010000113.1:0-4950 GCA_043737755.1 Spirosoma sp. | reverse complement strand
TCCACTGGCAGGGTTTGGTGTTTTCAAACCATTTATCCGCCGAAACACGCATTCAACATTTTTCCGGCAACTGGTTCGTCTCGTCGTGTAGTTTTGTTAATCGGGTTCACAAAACATGCCCCGTGCACTAATTCATGCGACAGTTTCTTAAATACGTTCTGGCTACCATCGTGGGCCTGCTGCTGTTCTTCTTCGTCGGATTTTTATTGGTGGCTGGAATCGGCGCGGCCGTGTCGTCTTCGTCCGACAAACGAACCGCCACCAAAGAAAAATCGGTACTCAAATTAGATTTGGACAAACCTATTCAGGAGCGAAGCGTCGACAATCCGTTCGAGGGTTTCGGGCCGATGGGTGGCTCAGGCAATGCCATTGGCCTGGTTGAACTCAAGCAGGCACTGAAAGATGCGAAAGACGACGAGAATATTAAAGGCATCTACCTCCAGGCCGAAGGGCCGGTGGCGGGCTGGGCATCGCTCGAAGAAGTGCGCAACGCGCTAATCGATTTCAAGCAGTCGAAGAAGTTCGTGTATGCCTACGCCGAAACGATGACCGAAAAAGGCTACTACCTCGCGTCGGTGGCCGACAAAATCTACCTCAACCCGGCCGGTGACCTCGAATGGAACGGCTTAAACGCCGAACTGTCCTTTTTTAAAGGAACGCTCGACAAGCTGGGCCTGAAACCCGAAATCTTCAAAGTTGGCGAGTTCAAAAGCGCGGTGGAGCCGTTCATCCGCGAGAACATGAGCGAACCCAACCGCCTGCAGGTCACCTCGTTCCTCAACTCAGTCAATGACCACATGCTGGTGAAAGTAGCCCAAAGCCGGGGCCTGCGCGTCGATTCGCTCAAACGCTACGCCGACAACCTGACCATTCAGAATCCGGCCGACGCCCTGCGCACCAAGCTCATCACCAACGTGGGTTATCAGGATGAACTCGAGAGCCTGATTCGCAAACAGTTGGACATTGAAACCAAGAAGAAAATCAACTACGTGTCGCTCGGCAAATACAAAGGCTCAGACAAAGACGATGAGTCGGGCAGCGGGTCGAGTTCCAACCGAATTGCCGTCATCATCGCGTCGGGCGACATCAACTCGGGCAAGGGCGACAACAACAGCATCGGCTCCGAATCCATTGTGGAGGAACTGCGCAAAGCCCGCTTAGACGAAAAAGTGAAAGCCATTGTGCTGCGCGTCAACTCGGGCGGGGGTAGTGCGCTGGCCTCGGATGTGATGTACAGGGAGGTCGAATTAGCCAAAAAAGCGAAACCCGTCATTGGTTCAATGTCCGACTATGCAGCGTCGGGCGGCTACTACATGCTCATGGGCTGCAACAAAATCGTGGCCCAGCCCAACACCATCACGGGGTCTATCGGCGTGTTTTCGCTGCTGTTCAACACCGAAACGTTCTTCAAAGACAAACTCGGCGTCACCTACGACCGCGTAAAGACCAACACCAACGCCGACTACCCATCCGTGACGCACGAGATGACGCCCTTTCAGAAACAGGCACTCCAGCGCCGGACGGAGCAGATTTATGCCGACTTCACAGGCAAAGCCGCAGTCGGTCGCAAACTGCCCGTCGACAGCCTGCGGGCCATTGCCGGGGGGCGCGTCTGGACAGGTCAGCAAGGCAAAGCCATCGGTTTAGTCGATCAGCTTGGGGGCTTGGACGAGGCCATCAAGTTGGCCGCGCAAACGGCTAAACTGAAAGAAGGCGACTACAAACTGAAGTACCAGCCTCGCAAAAAAGAGTTCTTCGAGCAGTTGATGAGTTCGTTCAACGGCGACGAGGAAGCAACCATCCGGGCACAGCTTGGCGAATTGGCTCCGTACGTCACGTACCTGAAAAAGCTCAAAACGATGAACGGCGTTCAGGCCCGGATGCCGTTCGAGATGGATATTCGGTAGTTAAGATTGGATTGATGTCCCAACGCTAAATCGGTGGGCTGATACAAGAAGGCGCGTCAACAGCCTGTATCAGCCCACCGATTTAGCGTTGGGGACACAAATGATTAACAATTTCGACCACGAACCCGAAACGAACCCGCCCCATCGTTTTTTTGTAATTTTGGTCGATAGACTGTTTACCGTGAAAAAAGTTGCCTTTTATACCCTCGGCTGCAAGCTGAACTTCTCCGAAACTTCGACTCTCGCCCGCCAGATGGAACAGCAGGGACACGAGCGGGTGGAGTTCAACGCGCATCCCGACGTGTTCATCATCAACACCTGCTCCGTTACCGACAACGCCGACAAGAAATGCCGGAAAATTGTCCGTGAAGCGCAGAAGATCAACCCCAACGGCTTTGTAGCGATTGTAGGATGCTATGCGCAATTGAAGCCGACCGAGATTTCGCAGATTCCGGGCGTAGATGCGGTGCTGGGTGCGGCCGAGAAATTCCGGCTTCACGAACTCATCGGCACGTTCGAGAAAGTAGCTGTTGGTCAGCTCGCCGTGGTGTATAATTCGCCCATCAGCGAGGTTATCGACTACCACGCATCATATTCGCTCAACGACCGGACCCGCACGTTTCTGAAAGTGCAGGACGGCTGTGACTATCCCTGCGCTTACTGCACCATCCCATTGGCGCGGGGCAAAAGCCGTTCCGATACCGTTGCTAATGTGGTTGAAGCCGCCCGTGAAATCGCATCAAGGGATGTTAAAGAGATTGTGCTGACGGGCGTCAACATCGGCGATTTTGGCCTGACTAACACAACCGTCGACGGGCAGCGTTCTGAAACGTTTTCCGATCTGGTGCGGGCGTTGGACGCGGTGGATGGTATCGAGCGGTTCCGCATTTCGAGCATCGAACCAAACCTGATCACCGACGAGATTATCGCATTTGTGGCGCAGTCGAAGCGATTTGTGCCGCATTTCCACGTACCGCTCCAATCGGGGTCGAACCGGGTGCTGGGGCTGATGCGCCGTCGCTACAAGCGCGAACTGTACGCCGACCGGGTCGCCCAAATCAAGCAACTCATGCCCCATGCCTGCATCGGTGTCGACGTAATTGTGGGGCACCCCGGCGAAACAGACGACGCTTTTCTGGAAACATACCAGTTTCTGAACGAGCTGCCCATCGCCTACCTCCACGTATTTACGTACTCCGAGCGGCCCAACACCACGGCTATCGACATCAAACCCGCCGTGCCGGGTCACGTTCGGGCGGAGCGGTCCAAGATGCTGCACATCCTGTCGGACAAAAAACGCCGGGCGTTTTATGAGTCGCAGATCGGGCGGACCGCCACGGTGCTGTTTGAAGAGGAAGACGGTCAAGCTGACCACCGGACCGGATTGATGCACGGGTTTACCGAGAACTACGTCCGGGTGGTGGCCAACTACGACCCGCTGCTCATCAACGAAATTCTGCCCGTGCACCTGATGACCGTGAACGCCAACGGATTGATGGAAATCACCGAAGCAGAACCGGCTTTCCAAGACTGACTGACGTCGGCTACTGCAAATTCGCGTCCTCGCGGCTGTTGAACGTGTCGCCCTGGTTGATATCGCCGGTTTTGAAGCCTTTTTTAAACCAGTACACCCGCTGGGCCGACGTGCCGTGGGTAAACGCATCCGGCACCACGCGCCCCTGCGTTGCCCGCTGGATGTTATCGTCACCGATGGCGTTGGCGGCCGTCAGTGCTTCTTCAATATCCGACTGGTCCATCTGTAAATTCTTGGCGTGGTGCGCCCAGACACCCGCAAAAAAATCGGCCTGCAATTCGAGCCGGACGGACAGGCGGTTGTTTTCCACCTTGCTCAGCTGGCCACGGGCTTCATCCACTTTATCCATGACCCCGATCTGTTTCTGCACGTGGTGCGCCACTTCATGCGCAATGACGTAGGCCATTGCCGCGTCGCCGGGTGCCCCGAAACGTTGGGCCAATTCGTCGTAAAATGACAGGTCGATGTACAGTTTCTGATCGCCGGGGCAATAGAACGGTCCCGACGCTTCCGACGCCGTGCCGCAACCCGACTGCGTAACGCCCCGGAACAAAACCAGTGTCGGTATGCGGTACTGGCTGTTCTGACTGGCGAACTGCCCCGTCCAGAAATCTTCCGTACTGGCTAGTATCACACTCGTGAATTTGGCAGCCTGATCGTCGGCCTGCGGGTTGGCGGGGGCCTGCGTTGCTACCTGATTAGGACCATCCTGATTCAGTATTTCCGACGGGTCTCCGCCGAGCAGCATCACGATGACCGCAATCACGACGGTGCCAATGCCACCGCCCACGAGGAGTCCGCCCCCTCCGCTGCTCCGTCGGTCTTCGACGTTGCCGCTTTCCCGTTGTCCTAACCAGCGCATTGGTATTTTCAGAATTTAGGTGAATGATGTGGGTATAACCCCAAACCGGGCGAATTGTCTACCAAAACTTATCAATGGTCCGTCCGTTCTTCGAGAAATAACTCGCGGGGGGCGTCGAAATGGGCGAGCAGTTCGGGCGACAGATAAAACGCCGTAGCATCATCGTCGATCAGGCGGGTCACCTGCGAGCGGTGGGCGGCAATGGCCCGGCTACGCTGCTCCATCACTGACGCTATCGACACCGACCGGACCATCATTTCGTCACGACCGGGCATGTCATTCTCGCTACCCAATTCCCAGAGCCAGATCAGGTATTCGAGCACACGCGGACGGGTTGGGAGTTCATCTATTGCCGCCCGCAGCAACTGCCACGACGCCCGGTGGTCGGGGTGCGGGTCGCGTCGCCACGGCACGAGTACCGTTGTCGGGTTGAGCGCAACGAGCAGTTTACGAATAAAATCAACGGCGTCGGCAAAGCCGGGGCTATTTGGGGTGGGCACGTGCCGGTCCGGTAGCCGCATGAACATGGCGTTTTCGGGCGATACCTTCAGCACCTGCAATGCGTCTACTGCCTCTGATTCACGCAGTTGCCGGAGCCGGTCGGCGGGATAGGTCGGCGAGTTCGGGTGCGACATCGTACCATCACT
>JAYTAC010000112.1:0-4953 GCA_043737755.1 Spirosoma sp. | reverse complement strand
CGCCCACCGGCTCGATGAGTTGATTCTAATTGCGCCTGATGGAATCACCCGTACCATCTGGTATCGAGCGGCCACGACCAACCGTTTGGGACGGTGGCTGTTCCGCCACGGCCTGCGGCATTTATCGGTGTTTAACCGGACGGGGCACGCGCTTGTGCGGATTGGTCTGCTGAACCGGACGGCCATGCGCTTTGCCGAACTGTCACTCAACACCCCGCAACAGCGAACGCTGGTCTACACCACGTGGACGCAGTTTCGGCTGATTAGCCCAAATGTACGCGAGGTCAGTGCAATACTGAATCAGTATCCGGTGCGGGTGCGGTTTTTCACCGGGGCCTTCGACCGAATCGTGCCGGGTACGTATATTCTGCCACTTACAGATCAACTCCGACAGTACGAACTGACCATTCTGAAAACGGGCCACAATCGCCTGATTGAGTTGACGGCGCAGGAATTGGGTAGGTAAGTGCGTGAGTGCACAGGTGTTTACGGTGAAACCTCAATCATGCTGCCGCGAACAGGGACCAACTTATACACCTGAACAATCATACGCTCCTCTTCAACGCCCCGCGCGTCACCTGCCAGAGTCCGGCGATTGAAACCAACACTAACGACGCAACGACGATCTGACCCCAAAGGCTTTGATTCGGGTTATCGAGCAGCATCCGAATCTCGCGGGCTTCGCGACCCGACCAGATGGCCAGCAGCGTCCGGGGCGTCATACCGAGAAAACCACCCAGCAGAATATTTTTGAGTCTCGCGCCCGACAGGGCGAACAGCAAGTTGGTCAGGCCGAAAGGCAGGATGGGGGAGAGTTTGGCGAAGAAAATGACGTCTAATTCTTTGTCACGAATGCGGTCGAGCACCGACTGAGCCTTTGGATTCCGGCGCAGGAACTGTAGAAATCGGTCGTGGTCGAGCCAACGAACGATCAGGTTGATAAACAGAATACCACCGAAGTTGATAACGAACAAGGGTAAGACGGCCTGCCAACCCAGAAAGTATCCGAAGATGAGTGCCAAAATCGTGGGGGGCGTCAACCCGGCCGACGTAATGGCAAACGCGAGGGTCAGGCCCGACCATTGCCAGCCAGTCAGAGATCGGATGAACGCTTCGTGCGTGACAGCGTAATACGTCAGCACCGACGTAAACACAATCGGCAGCACCGACAGCACAACGCCCGCAAGGGCCGGACCGGTAATTTTCTGGAGAATGGACTTCACTGCATAACTAACGGCGCGTGGGCGGGTTTTGTGTAGGGTGGCACCGTCCGCGTCACAAATGCTACCTTTGCAGCTATGAAATTCGGAACCAAAGCTATCCACGCCGGTGTCGAGCCGGACCCCACGACGGGCGCGATTATGACGCCTATTTACCAAACCTCGACCTACGTACAGGAGTCGCCGGGCAAGCACAAGGGCTATGAGTACGCCCGGACGCAAAACCCCACCCGAACGGTGCTGCAAAACAACCTCGCGGCCCTCGAAAACGGAAAACACGGCATCTGTTACGCATCGGGATTAGCCGCTACGGACGCTATTCTGAAGCTGTTCCGGCCCGGCGACGAGATCATTGCCAGCAACGACCTCTACGGCGGCACCTACCGGATTATGGTCCGTGTTTTTGGGGAATTCGGCCTGAAATTCAACTTTGTCGATTTGTCGGACTCCGCCAGATTAGAAGCCGCCATCACGCCTGCGACAAAGATGGTCTGGATCGAAACGCCAACGAACCCGTTGCTGCGGTTGGTGGACGTTGCGGCTGTTGCGGCCATCACCAAATCGCGTGGCATTCAGTTGGTTGTGGATAATACGTTCGCGTCGCCGTATCTGCAAAACCCGCTCGATTTGGGTGCCGACGTGGTGCTGCATTCGGTTACCAAATACCTCGGCGGCCACTCCGACACGGTGATGGGGGCCATTGTCCTGAACGACGATGAAACGGCGCAGCGATTAGCGTTCATCCAGAACGCTTGCGGAGCCGTGCCGGGGCCTCAGGATTGCTTTTTGGTACTGCGCGGCATCAAAACCTTGCACGTCCGCATGGAACGCCACTGCCAAAACGCCCTGAAAGTCGCTCAGTACCTACAGCAGCATCCGAAAGTGAGTCAGGTACATTATCCCGGTTTGCCGTCGCACCCCGGTCATGAGTTGGCCAAACGGCAGATGCGCGGCTTCGGTGGAATGCTGTCATTTGAGTTGAAAGGCGATTCGATGCCCGAAGCAGTGCGGGTGATGGAGAGTTTCGGCGTGTTTTCGCTGGCCGAATCATTGGGGGGCGTCGAGTCGTTGTGTACGCACCCGGCCAGCATGACCCACGCCAGCATCCCTAAAGAAGAACGCGAGAAAAATGGCCTGAAAGACACCCTCATCCGGCTCAGCGTCGGCATCGAGGATGTAGACGATCTGATTGAGGATTTGGCGCAGGCGATTGGATAGACACAACAAGGCCTGCCGAATAATCTCCGGCAGGCCCTTGTCTGTTAACTGCTACAACGTTGCCATGTCGATCACGAATCGGTAGTGAACGTCGCCTTTAATCATGCGGTCGTAGGCGGTGTTGATGTCGGCCATCGGAATTACTTCCACGTCGGACATGATGTTGTGTTCGGCGCAGTAGTCCAGCATCTCCTGCGTTTCTTTGATGCCCCCGATGAGCGACCCCGCCAGCCGACGCCGTTTGGCAATCAGGTTGAAGGCGTTGACAGTCGGGGCTTCGGGCGGCACACCCAAAAGGACCATTGTGCCGTCTAAGCGAAGTAATCCAAGATACAGGTTCAGGTCGAGGGGAGCCGAAACGGTGTTGATGATGAAATCGAACGTGTTCCGAATCGCCTTCATCGCTTCCTTGTCCTTGGTAACTACGAATTTATGCGCACCTAACTCCTTCGCGTCAGCTTCTTTGTTGGGCGACGTACTGAGCACGGTTACCTCCGCCCCCATCGCAGCCGCAAACTTCACGGCCATGTGGCCCAGCCCGCCTAAACCAACAACAGCTACTTTGTGACCCTGCCCGATGTTCCACTGCCGCAGCGGGGAATACGTCGTAATACCCGCGCATAGCAACGGTGCTACCCGTTCTGGCGATAGTTTGTCGGAAATGCGCAGAACGAACCGCTCCTGCACCACCACATGGTTCGAGTAGCCGCCATACGTGGGCGTTTTGCGGTCCATCTCCGTACTATTATAGGTGCCCGCATTACCCAGTTCGCAATACTGTTCCTCATCTTCAACACAACTGGAACATTTCCGGCACGAATCGACCATGCAGCCAACGCCCGCCAAATCGCCGACTTTGAACGTGCTGACGTGTTCGCCCACCTGCGTCACGCGGCCCACTATTTCGTGACCCGGCACCATCGGGAACATGGCCCCGCCCCATTCGTCGCGCACCTGATGCACGTCGGAGTGGCAAACGCCACAAAATAGGATGTCAATGGCTATGTCGTGCGGACCAACGTCGCGACGGTCAAAACTAAACGGTGCCAATTCGGCCCCAACGGTCTGCGCTGCGTATCCTTTTACCGGAGTCATATTTTATTGTCTGATTTGCTCACTGAAAACATTTCAAGTAGTACAAAGCAGGAGAGATTATTGTTTCTACGTTCACCCTAACTTCTTATGCCGAATCCAGATCGGGATGGCGTCGGTGCCAAGTCGTTTGCGCCGGTTTTCTTCGTATTCCGAGAAGTTACCCTTGAACCAGCACACATGCAGGTTGCTTAAGGGTGTGTTTGCAGAAGCTCTTTCAGAACTGGTTTCAAATCGAGTGCCAGCAACGTCTGGTCTAATTGATCTGATAATTCATTCTTCTGGCTGACGAGTTGTTGAAGCATGAAGTCATCCCAATTAGTTTCGGTCGTCTTGTCCGAAAACAGACGAATCTGCTCATTGATCCGTCGTATGTGTTCGAGTCGGTAAACTAATTCGTCGAGTGTTGGAGGTTCATGTGCTTTATTCATTATCAATCTGTCCCCGGTGAAGTTGCTCAACGGGGAAAATCAAGTCCCAATTTTCACCCCATACAACATTTCCCATTTCGACAGAGAACGTTTTGAACAGGTCAATGTCGAGGTATTTATTGTACTGAGGGTGGGGATTTTCGGCTAAGTAGGTGCCAAAATCAACTACTTGCTCAGTGCCGTCGCTAAATGATATGCGCACTTTGTAGCCATCCTCGTAGACCGCCTTTTCGACCCGAATGTACTTTACAGCTTTCGAGTGATTCGTTCGGCTGATATTTCGTTTTTTAGGATGAAGAACGTCTGCCATTTTTCCGTGATTTCTTTGTGATAAGCTCGAACGAATGTTTCTGCCTGCTTACGCTTTTTTGCGGGAAGTGGTGGTCCACTGCTTGATGGACGCTGCTGAACATCGGCCAATTCTCCGTTTTCGTAAATCAACTCGAAGATTGTCTCGTAGTTTTCAAATTTAGCGTGAATGTGAATTGGCAAATGTTCGCTGGCGTAAAAATAAAATACAATGCCGAAGTACTCATAGAGTTTAGGCATCACCCCAGCTTCTTGTACCGAATGCGGGTCGGCGTGGCGTCGTTGCCGAGTCGCTTGCGCCGGTTTTCTTCGTATTCCGAGAAGTTGCCCTCGAACCAGTACACCTGTGAGTCGCCCTCGAAGGCTAAAATATGCGTGGCGATGCGGTCCAGAAACCAGCGGTCGTGGCTGATGACGACAGCACAGCCCGCGAAGTTCTCCAGACCTTCTTCCAACGCTCGCAACGTATTGACATCGAGGTCATTGGTCGGCTCATCCAACAGCAGCAGGTTCGCGCCTTCTTTGAGCGTCATGGCCAAATGAACGCGGTTGCGCTCCCCGCCCGACAGCGTCCCGACTTTTTTTTCCTGGTCAGCCCCGGCGAAGTTGAACCGGCTCACATAAGCGCGGGCGTTGGCTTGTTTACCACCGAGCATAACCCAGTCGTTGCCGCCCGCAATGGT
>JAYTAC010000111.1:0-1948 GCA_043737755.1 Spirosoma sp. | reverse complement strand
TGAACGAAAACGGCATGAGTTTCGGGCAGTTGCAGAACCTGACGTCCGTTCGCGAACGCAGTCAGCAGCAGCCCTCCGACAAATACGGCTACCAGATCACGGCCGTTACCGACGGGAAATCGCGCAAAGCACTGAAGTACACCATCAACCAGACGATGATGCGCGTCGACCTGCCGACGGCCTTGAAACCCGGTGCGAGTTACTCGTTCAACGTGGACTGGAACTACTTCGTCACGGAGTATTACGGGCGGAGCGGGGCGGAGTTTTTCCCCAAAGACGGCAACTACAATTATTTCATTGCGCACTGGTTTCCGCGTTTGTGTTCCTACAATGACGTGACGGGCTGGCAGAACAAGCAGTTTCTGGGGCAGGGCGAGTTCGCGCTCATCTTCGGCAATTATAAAGTGGCCATCACCGCCCCCGCCGACCACATCGTTGGCTCGACGGGCGAGTGCCAGAACTACAAACAGGTGCTCACCACTACGCAGCAGAAACGGTTGGCGCAGGCATCCACCTCGAAAACGCCGGTCGTGATCGTGACGCAGGACGAAGCCGTTGCCGCTGAAAAAGCCAAACCCGGCGACGCAAAAGGCAAGAAAACATGGGTCTACAAAGCCGATAACGTCCGCGACTTCGCCTTTGCCAGCAGCCGCAAATTCATCTGGGACGCCATGCAGACCGATGTATACGGCAATGGGCGCAAAATCTGGAGCATGTCGTTTTACCCCAAAGAAGGCAATCCGCTTTGGGGTCAATATTCGACCCGCGTAGTGGAGCACACGCTGAAATCATACGGCAACCGGACCATTCAGTATCCCTATCCCGTAGCTATTTCGTGCCACGCTACGGCCGGTGGCGGCATGGAATACCCAATGATTTCGTTCAACGGCGGTCGGCCCGACGCCGACGGCACGTATTCGGAGCAGGTGAAATACGGCATGATCGGCGTCATCATCCACGAAGTAGGGCATAATTTCTTCCCGATGATCGTCAACTCCGACGAGCGACAGTGGACCTGGATGGATGAAGGACTGAACACGTTCTGCCAGTATTTAGCCGAGAAGGAATGGGACTACAACTACCCGACCCGGCGCGGGGAACCCCAACTGATTGTAGACTACATGAAGTCGGACAAGGCGGTGCTGTCGCCCATCATGACCAGTTCGGACAACGTGATCGGTCTCGGTCCCAATGCTTACGCCAAGCCCGCCACGGCACTCAACATCCTGCGTGAGACGGTGATGGGCCGCGAACTGTTCGATTACGCCTTTAAAGAGTACGCCCGCCGGTGGGCCTTCAAATCGCCCGAACCCGCCGACTTTTTTCGCACCCTCGAAGACGCGTCGGGCGTTGATCTCGACTGGTTCTGGAAAGGCTGGTTCTACGGTGTTGAACCCGTAGATCAGGATTTGGTTGAAGTCGACTGGTATCAGGTCGATGGTGGCAACCCGGAGGTGACGAAAGCAGCCGCCCGCGCCGAAGCCCGGCAACGGGCCGGAACCGTGAGCAAGCAGCGCGACGCGGCTACCAAAAACGAAACCGTCGTGGCCCAGGATTCGACCATGAACGATTTCTACAACCGCTACGATCAATATGCTGTCACCGACACCGACAAAAAACGGTATCAGGATTATTTAGCCGCACTAAGCGACGACGAGCGGAAGTTAGCCGACGCGGGCACGAACTTTTACACCCTGTCGCTCAAAAACAAGGGCGGTTTGCCCATGCCGGTCATCATCCGAATGCAGTTCGAGGATGGCACCGATTCAGTGGCCCGCTTCCCCGCCGAAATATGGCGCTTCAACGATGTAGCGGTCAAGAAAGTAGTAGCCACGCCCAAGAAAGTAACGCAGTGGACGCTCGACCCGTATCAGGAAATCGCCGATATTGACACGGAGAACAACTCGTTTCCGCGCACGGCGCAACCCACCCGCTTTCAGTTGTTTAA